>NZ_CM125440.1:1737500-2020475 GCF_052073645.1 Desulfothermobacter acidiphilus
CCAGGTTCACCGTACTCCGTTTCCACCCAGAGAAAAGGGAGTTTGCTCCGCTCCGCCCAGTCGCGCACTGCTACCAGCTCGTAAATGGCCGGGTCGCAGAACTTCACCGTGTGGTAAACCACCCCCCGCACCCCGAAGCGCTGCGATAATCCCTGCAGATAAGCGAGCCGACACTCCCGCTCCCCTACCAAGCAAGGACAGGGAGGGCGGCGCAAATAAAGGCGGGCCAGGCTGAGAAAAGGGTCGGGAGCTGGGGGGAATTCCGGAAGATCCAATTCCCTGTAACCGCCGCAGGTATCGTCTATAACCGGGCCAGCGCCGCAATCCTCCATCAGCCGGAGCAAAGCGGGCGGGGGCGGGCTGCCGGTCAATAGCAGCCGGGGCCCGCGAGACGCCGGAGCTAACTCTCCCCCCTCTCCCCGCAAGCGCCGATAGCGCTGGTAAGCGGATAAAGACTGCTCGTAGAGGTGAGCTCGGGAGCGGCGCTCCTCCATCCCACGCTCCAGCTCTTCTGATAACCGGGCCTCGTCCAAGCTCGCGGAACTCAAAAGCGAGAGTTCCTGCGCCAGCCGACGCAAGGAAGAAGCCAGGAAACTCTCGGCGGCCGGTGAAGAGCAGCGCGGCAGGGACAGATAAAAGGGTTTCGTATCTCTTAACAGCCGCAGGGCGGCATAAAGGTGCCCCAGAGCATGGCAGGAACTGACCACCAGCACCGCTTCCGGCCGCTCCTCTAGCACCTGAGCCAGGCAGGCTCGGGAATAACCGCAGAGATTAGCCGCCAGGTAGGGAGAAGCGCTTTCCCGCGCGTCCACCCCCCACAGTCGCCGCTCCTCCAGCCCCAGTGCTCGGATGAGCTCCCGGGGAGTGTAACTACAAATCCAGCTCACCGTGGCCATCCTTTTTCCTCCGTTGCTTCCAGAGGTCGGTCAGGCTAACGTTCTGAAGAGCCGTGCGAAACCGCTCGCGGAAATAGGGGTGCCGCTGGGCAATAAACTCCACTATCTCTCGCATCGCTTCCCGCTGCGTCTGCCCCGCATAAGGGCAAAGCGGCGCGAGCAAAGGCAGCCCTTCGCTGCGGGCAAAGTGAGCCACCGCCGCTTCGGGCACGTAACTGAAAGGGCGGATAAGGTGGATTCCGGCCCGTGGCAAATACACTGCCGGGCGAAAGGTGCGTAGGTAGCCTGCGTACACCAGGTTGAGAAAAAAGGTTTCGATCACATCGTCCAGATGGTGCCCCAGCGCCACCCGCTGGCAACCTAGTTCCGCCGCCTTGCTGTACAGTAAACCCGAGCGCAGCTTGGCGCAAAGCGAACAGGGGTTATCCTCCCCCTTCGACTCGATAATGCGGGAGATAGGGTAGCGCACCAGGTAGAAGGAAACGTCCAGCTGGGAGCACAAATCGGCCAGCGGGCCCACGTCCACCTCCCACCAGCCGGGATCGACCATCACAGCCACCAGGGAAAAAGTAAAATGCGAGTAATCGCGCAGGTGAGCCATGATGCGGAGGAGCGCCACACTGTCTTTGCCCCCCGATACCCCGACCGCCACCCGGTCTCCCGGCACGATCATCTCGTAATCTTCGATAGCCCGCTTCACGTAGCGCAAAAATCTAGGCTCCTTCACGCCCTCATTATGCCTCACCCGTGAAAGCAAAGCAACCCATCCCGAACTCCTGCGCGCGCCAAAGTCAGCGAGCAGGATTCTTTCACCACCGGAGCTCCGAGATCCGGCACAGCAAGCAAAACTCGCGCGGGGAGCCAGGTATCGAGACTCGCCGGAAGAAAACTTCACCAGCACCGCTTCCTCTATCTGCGAAAAAAAGGAAAGCCGCACTCTAGAGCGAAAGAATAAGATAGAAGCGGGGCGAAGAGAATAAGCCCGAGGAGGTTTGGCTTCATGTACAAGCAAAAGAAGAGCGTGGGAAAGGACGAGCTCGTGAGGTTCCTGGTGGACCTCACCGCCCAGATTCAAAATGGCTGCCTTCAGTTAGAGGACTATGTCATCGACCTACCCGGCGGAGCCGTGCTGGAGGTGGAACTAGAAGAAGAAGATAGCCAAAAACTAGAAGTGAAGATAAAATGGTTTCTGGGAAAAGCAATCCCGGAAAAGGAGGAGTAGCGCGATGCCCATCAAAGTGGGAATCAACGGCTTCGGACGCATAGGACGAGCCTTCTTCCGCGCCGTCTACCGCCACCCAGACATCGAGGTGGTGGCCGTCAACGACCTTACCAACTCCCACACCCTGGCCCACTTGTTGAAGTACGACTCAGTGCATGGCCGCTTCCCCGGCCGCGTAGAGGCCGAAGACCATGGATTCAAAGTGGACGGGCGGCTGGTTCAAGTCTTCGCTGAAAAGGACCCGGCTCAAATCCCCTGGAAAGAAGTGAACGCCGATTTCATCGTCGAATCCACTGGGCGCTTCACTAAAGCAGAGGACGCCCGTCGGCACCTGGAAGCCGGCGCGCGTAAAGTAATCATCACCGCCCCGGCCAAAGGGGAGGACGTCACCATCGTTATGGGGGTCAACGAAGACTGGTACGACCCGGAGAAGCACCACATCGTCTCCAACGCCTCCTGCACCACTAACTGCCTGGCCCCCATGGTCAAAGTGCTGCACGAGGGCCTCAAGGTAGTGCGGGGGGCGCTTACCACCGTGCACTCCTACACCAATGACCAGAACCTTCTGGACCTTCCTCACCGGGACCTGCGCCGAGCGCGAGCAGCCGCCCTTTCCATCGTTCCCACCACCACCGGGGCCGCCAAGATGGTGACCGTGGTCTTCCCTGAGCTCCAGGGTAAGATCACCGGCATATCGGTGCGCGTGCCCACGCCCAACGTATCCTTAACCGACCTGGTGGTGGAAGTCAGCCGTCCCACCACCGTGGAAGAAGTGAACCAGCTTTTCCAGCGGGCCAGCGCCGGGGCCATGCGGGGGATCATCGAATACTGCGAAGAGCCACTAGTCTCGCGCGACTTCAACGACAATCCCCATTCCTGCATCTTCGACGCCCTCTCTACCATCGTCATCGACGAAGTGCTGGTGAAGGTACTGGGATGGTACGATAACGAGTGGGGATATTCTTGCAGGGTGGCCGATCTCCTCCTTTACATGGCCAACAAAGAGCAATTGGTGACCGCGCCACGGATACCGATGCATGTTTAGGTCAAAAGCCGAGATAGAGAGAGAATATGTGCTTAATAACCGGTTTTAAAGCCATAAAAAGGCCGGTTTTGCAACTTGACAGCCGCTTAAAATATCCTTTAGACTTAGGTTTAGGAGCATGGGCTTCGCTTTCTTTTTGCAGGTGAACGTTCTTGTAATCACAATCAGTTTTAAAGGAGGGGATGGCCGGGCAGCAAAGGGGAAAGATACAGGAGAAACTGCCCTTTTGTCCCGAACCAAAATGCTTGACTCAGGAAGCGTTCCGAATAGGCGCCAGGGTGGGGGGCTAGCCCTCCTTCGCAGCCGGTACCGAAGAAGTCACCAGGATCGAGCTGCCAGAGTTGGCCTGTTGCGCCTTCGGAACTGAGAAAGGCAACCCTACGATAAGAATTTCAAAATCTCAGGAGGTGGCAAAATGATAGGACTGTACTTTAACAGGCCTATGCCCCATGGAGGAAGGCTCGTTGAGCGGGTTATCACTGACAAGAGTGTTGCTAAAAAGTATCTCGAAGCCTGCACGAAGTACTGCACCTTCTATGACATCAAGCCAACCCTTCACTACAAGAGGGGCGTTCCGGTCAGAAACGTCTATCGTGAGATCATGTCGGTCTGCTACGGATTTTTCAGCCCAGTAGAAGGTTCTATGACCAGCGCGGAGCTGGAAAGCGTTCTTTCCAAAAGAAGGCTCCTATCCGGGTGGGTCTTCCCCTATCCCATTCTCTTCGACATATCGAGGGAGGACTACAAGAAGCTCGGTGTGAGTGAGGGAGACAGAATTATTCTTAGGCTTAAAGGAAAGCCCTTTGCTATACTCGACATCGACGAAATTTATGAAGTTGACCCGGAAGAGCTCGCAAATAGGACCTTTGGTTCTCCGGAAAGCAATCCGGAGGTAGTCCGCGAGAAATTTGATGATAAACACCCTGGTTGGGTTATTTACAGGTCTTATCACCCCATCATTATTGCAGGAAAATACACTATAATTAACGAGCCTATCTTCAAACCGCCTTTTGACAGGTTCTGGCTCCCCCCGAGGAAATGCAGGGAGATCATGGAAAGTAAGGGCTGGAGAACGGCTATCGCTCACCAGACCAGAAACGTTCCCCATGTGGGGCACGAGCACCTTATGAAGAATGCGGCTTACACCGGTGACGTTGAGCCCTGCCACGGAATTCTTGTAAACGCCATAATTGGTGTTAAGAGAAGGGGCGATTACCCTGACGAGGCGATTCTGGAAGCCCACGAAGCAATAAGCAAGTATGGGTATATTAAACCCGAAAGGCACACGGTATCCTTCACCCTTTGGGACATGAGGTATGGTAACCCCCTCGAGAGTTTGCTCCACGGCATAATTCGTCAGAACATGGGCTGCACTCATCATATGTTCGGAAGAGACCATGCCGCGGTCGGCGAATACTATGACACCTTCGCTACCCAGACTCTCTGGCTGAAAGGAATCCCCAGCTACGGGTTCGATAAACCCGTGAATGAGGTAGATGGTGGACTGTTGATCAGGCCGCAAAATATGAGGGAGTTCTGGTATTGCCCTGTTTGCAAGGAGATGGCCTATAGCGAAAACTGCAACCACACCAAGCAGAAAGAAAAACTTTCGGGCTCCCTGATCAGAGGACTTGTAGGAGAAGGAGTTCAGCCACCCGTTGTTATCATGAGGCCCGAGGTCTTCAGGGTAGTTGTGAAGTGGTGGAAGAAGTTCAACTATCCCTTCGTCAACGAAAGATACGTCCAGTGGAAAGAGGAAGAGCTCGAAGTGAACCTTCCTGATCTAAGCTAATTAAAATCTAAAAAGAGGAGGTTGAAAAACATGGAATATACTCTTGAGGTTTTCCTTGATGATTACAGATTGGGAAAAATCAAGGGTTCCTCGGTCGAGAGCAACATCGAGACCGCTTTCGGAGGGGAGCTCAAAGTTCTCAAAGTGAAGGTTGGAGAAGAGGTAAAAGGTGACATTCTAAAGGCCTTTGAGACAGCTCGCATCGACTCTCGCGCATGTATAACTGACACTCCTGTAGCCTTCAAAAGGGCTCTTTTTGAGGAGATCGCGAAACAAAAGAGCCTTGGCGAAGAAGTAGTAAAGGCAGTGCTTGCAAATATCGACAGCATTAAAGAGCAGGCTGCAAAAGAGTCGGATTATTTGCCTGCGCCGGAAATAGAGACAGAATAGTTTTAAGCGTAAGCGCACTCCAGGGGGCTGTCCCAAAAGAGGCAGCCCCTTCTTTGTGTGGCAAATCGTAGGGCAAGCCAGGCGCTTCTCTTAGGTGTGGGGAAAGGATTCTGAAGAAGGGAAAGAAATTTTAACTTTGGGCCTGGGAAGAAGAAGGAAATTTCCCCGGCGTGTAGAATTGAGTTTGGAAAGTGGCCGGAGGATTTTTCGAAAAGGGGGTAGTTTTACTCCAGTTTTTGGCAAAAATCGGGGTGCCAAAAAGAGCTCGGAGGCTGGAGTCCTTGGGAGAGAAGGGTTTTAGGTGCCGGCGAATTTTCGAAAGAGAGCGGGGTTTTCGTGCAAGAAGACCATTTTCGAAAAATCGGTTCTCCTGGAAAAGGCAGCGGGCAGCCAGAACCCTTGGGACACAAGGGCGAACGGCAGGAAACCGCGGTGAGTTGCAGAACCTTCCCCGACGACAAGGGGACTGAAAGGCGTGACCCGTTCGTCTTCCCTCGGGGGGCCTACGAGTTGCAGAACCTTCCCCGACGACAAGGGGACTGAAAGTACCTGGAGCCCCTGGATCTTCCCTGTCAGGTCTCTTACGTTGCAGAACCTTCCCCGACGACAAGGGGACTGAAAGTCCTGGCGCACCCTGTCCAGGTGCTCTGCGAGGGCGGTTGCAGAACCTTCCCCGACGACAAGGGGACTGAAAGATTCCCAGCTGGTCACGGCGAAGCAGGCCAGTCCAACCAGTTGCAGAACCTTCCCCGACGACAAGGGGACTGAAAGGCCCGATCCAGCGCCCCGGCCACCCGCTTGTGCTCCTCGTTGCAGAACCTTCCCCGACGACAAGGGGACTGAAAGTTCCGTCTGTGCGCCCGTATCGGAAATTATCAGAACGAGTTGCAGAACCTTCCCCGACGACAAGGGGACTGAAAGGCTTCGCAAGTTCTGTCTGGCTTAGACCCTTCCTGAGCGTTGCAGAACCTTCCCCGACGACAAGGGGACTGAAAGGGTAGTACCCCTGGCGGCAGACATTGAACCCTTCCGGGGTTGCAGAACCTTCCCCGACGAGGCGGTTAAAGCGGGTCGCGCCAAGTGACCATAACGCCCTGGTGGTAAAGACCCCGCACGAAACACTCCACGCATAAGCGGCAACCGGTGAAGACGTGAGTATGAACGCTGCGCCCTCCTACCGCCGCCGTTCGGCCCGGATAAATCCTGCCCAGCGCCGCCGCAGGAAGCTCGCTGAAAAGCCCGGAAAAAGGGTAAGGTTTTCCCGGCCGGTCTTCGCGGTAGTAGGCCAGGCCAGGAGGATAAGTCCACGCGGTGAAGTGCTGCCCGGTGAAGAGGGCCAGGTACTGGGGGAAGTCGGCGGTTATGTAGCGGTACCAGCCGCAAGTGTTAGCCACCGGGCGAAAGGGCCAGGGGAAGGCGTCCGTCCCCATTCCCTCCAGCAAAACCAGCAGTATCCGCTGGCCCCGCCGCAGGAGCTCCAGCAGGGTCGGGGCCAAGTCCACCAGCGAATTGATTCTTTCTCCCAGCTCGGCAGGGCCAGTCAAGGGGATGAAAGCGGGACCCTCCGGCGCCAGGTAAGCCGGGCGAGGGCTGCTTCCCAGCGCCCGCAGGCAGAAACCCTCCTGGGCCAGGATCAGGTGGTCGGGGAAGCGCTGGTAAAAAGCGGGGTGACCGCCAAATTCGTTCTGGAACTCCTCCCGCGCCACCACCCTCTCTATCCCCACCGCGCGCCGCAAAAGCTCCAGGTCTTCGGAGGTTGGGAGAAAAAGACCGGCTTGGCGCGCCAGCGGACCAGCCGCCACCGCCAGCCCCTCCAGTGATGATAAGAGCTCCACCTCCCCCCGGCAAGGAAGCATCCCGCCCAGCCCCACCAGGACCGGTTCTAGAGAAGTGGAGGACAGCAACCGCTCCACTTCCCCCCGGGTTCTCACCACCCGCTCCTCCCAGGCGCCCTTTCCTTCCGGGTGGAAGGCAGCCCAATAGGGAGAGGCGTAAATCGCTACCAGCAATTCCGGGGCGTAATCCCGCTCCAGCGCCAGGGCCATCTCGGTGACCCAAGTGGCGGAAGCGGGGTCGAGGTCTCCTGGATAGGGGTACCGGGCGGCTAGATCCCGGACCAACTCCGGCGCTTCCTCCCCCTCCAGCGCACGCCCTTCCTCCAGTGTTAGCAACTCCTGCCAGTCCCCCACGTCGATGAGCGCCTTCACTTTTCGCCCTCCTCCCCTGGGGCCATGATAACAGGTACCGGACAGCCGCAGCGGGGGCAGGAGTTTCCCCGGAGGCGCATTTCCTGCAGCCTAGCCCCGCACCCCCCTAAACTTACCCGAACAATGAGCTCGATCCCACAGCAGGGGCAAAGGGTGCTTACCCAGCGAGAGCCGGGGAAATTGCCCAGGTAGGTAAAAGGCAAGATTTTCCGCAGCTCTTTCAGCCGGCGCTGCAAGCGATCCACCCGGGGACGAGGCCAGTCGGCCAGGCGGTGCTCGGGCTGCAAGCGCAGGAGGTGCCAGGGTAGGTGGGGAGCCAGGGAACGCAGGAAGGAAGCCATCGCTTCCAGTTCGGCGTGGTTTATCTCTTCCGCTACCGGAGTGGTCACCTCCAGATGGGTAAGGCCGGATAAAAGTTCCAAGTTGCGCCGCACCACCCGCGCCAAAGTAACCCCCAGCCAGCGGCGAGCAAGGGTCTCGTCCAGCAACTTAAGGCTTGCGTTGACGAAATCCAATGCTTCCCCCAGCGCCCGCGTGGCCATTTCGGTGCCGTAGCCGTTGGTCAAAGCCCCCACCCAAAGACCAGCGGCGCGGGCTTTTGCCGCCGTCTCCAGCAAGGAAGGCAAGGAGACCAGAGGTTCGTTCAAAGCCCAGACCACCGCATGGCAGCCGCTCTGCCGCGCCAGAGCCACCGCCCGCTCCGGGGAAAGGTGATGAGGGAGGGAGGTGGCGGGGTTAGCCCGGGCGGCGTAAAAATTCAGGCAATAGGCGCAGTCGAGATTACAGCCTACCCCTCCGAGAACCAGCACCCGCGCCCCGGGGTGAAAATGGAACACCGGCAGCGATTCGATGGTGCTCACCCAAGCCGCGGCGTAGCGGTGAGGATAGAGCTCCACCACTCCGGCGGAGGTGGCGGCGTAGCGGCCGCAAAACCCCCCTTCCGGGCCGAGAAGACAGCGGCGTTCACAGTAAGGGCATTCCCAGACCGTCAATCCAGCTTTCCCCCTAGATCGGTGAAAGAGCGGCCGTAAAACTCTTGATAGAACCGATTAGCTTCCTGGAGCGGATCGAGTTGGGGAAAGAGCTCAGGGTGCAGGGTTTTGGCCAGCCAGATAAGACCCAGAACGTTCTGAGGGGCGGGCCAATCCCAGGGAGTGAGGTTCGAGGGGAACCACATAACTTTGTGGTTCTTAACCGCTTTCAAGGTTTGAAAGCGGGGATCGGCGCAAATCTCCTGAGGAGTGATCTTCCCCACCCAACCATAGCGCGGCACCAAAATGAAGTCCGGGTTCCACTGTATCAGCTGCTCCGCCGAAACCGACACCCACCCGCCGCGCAGCCCGGCAGCTACATTTCTCCCGCCAGCCATGGCGATAAGATCGTTCTGGTACATATCACCCGCCGCCGCTTTGAGAATGTCGGTGCCGGCGAAATAAACCGTGGGGCGATCGGCATCGGATAAGCTCTTGGTTTTAGCCTCAATCTGGTTCATAACATCCCGGTAGAAGGACACAAACCTCTGCGCCCGCTGTTCTTGCCCAAAAAGGCGCCCCAGGTTTTCCATAGTGCTCATAACTTGTTCGGGGGTTTCCGCCACTACGGCGAAAACTTTCAACCCCCGGGAACTTAATTCGTTCACCATCTTAGCGTCACGCCCCTTTACCAGCACCAGATCCGGCTTCAGAGCCAGGAGACTTTCGACGTTGACCGCCCCTTTCTCCCCTCCCACCCGGGGCAACTTCTCGAGCTCGGGAGCCAGCTTAAGGAAAAAGGGCTCCTTACTCCCCACTCCATCGCTGGAGACCAAGCGATTTTGCACACCCAGGACAAAGAGGAAATGGGTGGCGATGGGGTAGAAAGAAACCACCCGGTTCACCGGACCGTTTACCTCCACCTGGCGGCCCAGGCCATCGCTGGCCACAATGGCGGCCGGGGCGCTTGAACCCGTAGGTGTTCCCCGGCCCCAGCAGCCTCCTACCAGAGCCCCCAGCAACGCTATTAAGGCCAGCACCGCCCCGATTTTCTTACCCTTCATAATTCCACCTCCAGAGAAATTTCACATTAGGGGAATGCAGATTCGGGCCTCCCCCGCCCCGTCCAGTTGCACCCGCACGATGCGAGCTTTTACCCGGTAGAGCCGAGCCAGACTCTCCTCGGTTATCACCTCCCCCGGCGGGCCATATCCGACCACCTCACCCCCCCGCAACAGGAGCACCCGGTGACCATAAAGCAAGGCGTGGTCGGGAAAGTGAGTGGTCATAAGGATGGCCAGACCGGAAGCGGCCAGGCGCCGCAGATTCTGCAATACCATGAACTGGTTGCCGAAATCTAGCGAAGCGGTGGGCTCGTCCAGCAACAAGATGCGAGGGCATTGGGCTAGGGCGCGGGCAATAAGAACCAGCTGCCGCTCCCCTCCGCTGATCTCGGTGTAGGGGCGCTCCTCCAGATGGGCTATGCCCAGTTCCCGCAGCAGGTGGCGGGCCAGAGCTAAGTCCTCGTCCCGGGGGGAAGCCAGGGCACTGAGGTGAGGGGTGCGCCCCATAAGCACCACCTCCAGCACCCGGAAGGGGAAAGGGGGAAGGTGATTCTGGGGCACGTAGCCCATGGTCTGAGCTAGAAAGCGGCGCGCCCGGTAATTCAGTCTCGTCCCGTTTAGCCTCACCTCCCCTCCGAGCGGGGGCAGAAGGCCCAGCACCGTCTTCAGCAGTGTGGTCTTGCCCGAGCCGTTGGGCCCCAGGAGACAGATTATTTCCCCGGCTTCCAGAGCGAAACTCACCCCCTGCACCCGGACCCGACCCCCATAGCCGCAGGCGAGCTCCTTCACTTCCAGCTTCACGCCCATCCCCTCCGCGCGTGCAGCAGCAACCAGAAAAAGAAGGGAGCTCCCACCAGAGAAGTAAGGATGCTCAAGGGTATTTCCGCGACGCTGAGGCTGCGGGCCAAATCGTCCACCAGAAGGAGGTAACTGCTCCCCAGAAGGAGCGAGGCCGGGAGCAAGCGCCGGTAATCGGGTCCCACCAGGATGCGGGCCAAATGCGGAATCACCAGCCCCACCCAGCCGATCATCCCGCTTACCGCCACGGTGGCCGCGGTAGCCAGGGTGGAGCAAAACACCACCAGCAGCCGCAACCCGGCGGTGTTCAGGCCCAGAGCTCGCGCCTCTTCCTCCCCCAGAGAAAGCACGTTCAGCCGCCAGCGCAGAAGGAAAAGAGGGAGGACGCCCAGCAGCACCGGAGCAATCATCCATTTCAGCTGCGGCAAGGTCACCCTTCCCAGGCCCCCCATGAGCCAAAAAGTGATGGCCGGGAGCTGGTCATAGGGATCGGCCAGATACTTAATTAGCGCCAGAGCGGAAGAAAAGAGGGTGCCCACCAAGATACCGGAGAGCACCAGGGCCAACACCGGATCGTGGCGCACGCGGGAAGCTGCCAGGCAAGCCAAAAGCACTGCCAACAGCCCCCAGGAAAAGGAGGAGACCTCGATGGCCAGGAAACCCCAGGAAAGATAGATAGCGAGGGCAGCCCCGAAGCACGCCCCCGCCGAAACGCCCAAGATATCGGGAGAAACCAGGGGATTGCGGAACATCCCCTGGTAAGCGGCTCCAGCCACCGAGAGAGCCGCCCCGGCCAGCACCGCAGCCACTATCCGGGGAAGGCGCACCAGCAGCACCACGATCTCCACGGTGGGCGACCAGGTATGGGGCAAAGACCACACTTGCGCCAGTAGAACTTTCAGGAGCAGCAAGGGTGGAACCGGATAAGGGCCAAGAAAAAAGGAAAGGAAAAAGACCCCCACCAGCAGGACCGCCAGCCCCACCAGGGGACCGCCCGCCGCCAGCCTACGCAGAAACACCGCTTTGGAGAGCGGCGAAAGCCTGCCGGGCCGACTCCACTTCCTGGACCACGCCGCCAACCAGGAGCGCAAAGCTCTCCCCTACCTTTTCTGCCTCTTCACGGTCGTGGGTGACATATAGCACAGGCACTTCCAGCAAACGCAAAACGCGGTGAAACTCCTCCCAAAGCTTCTGCCTGATGGCCACGTCCAAGCTGCTCAAGGGCTCGTCCAACAGCATGGCCCGGGGGCGGGGAACGAGGGCGCGGGCCAGAGCCACGCGGCTCTGATAGCCTCCGCTGAGCTGAGCCGGCCGGCGGTCAAGATACTCCCCTAGACCCATAAGATCCACCACCTGCCGCACCCAAGCCGCGTCTTCCCGCTTCCCGCGCAAGCCATAAAGAAGGTTTTGCCGCACGCTGAGGTGGGGAAAAAGGGCCGGGCGCTGGGGCACATAGCCCATTCCTCTCTCTTCCGGCGGGAGGGAGGTGATCTCTTTACCATCCAGGAAAACCTGTCCCCCGTCGGCGGGCATAATCCCGGCCACCACCTTCAGCAAAGTCGATTTACCGCTGCCGTTGAGCCCCACCACCACTTTGATCTCTGGCCCCACTTGCAAGGAAACCCCTTTGAGCACCGGGCGCCCGTTGAAAGCTTTAACCAGGTTTTTGATCTCAAGCACGCTGTTTCCCCACCTTTCCCAGCCAAAGAAGGGAGACCACCACCAGCGAGAGCAGGATGCAGAAAGCGCTGGCCGTGACCGCCATACCCAGCTCCCCCTCCTCTACCTTGGTAAAAACGTAAGAGGCTAGGACCTGAGTACGGGCGGGCAAGTTGCCGCCGAACATGATGACGGCGGCGAACTCACTGATGGAGCGGGAAAAAGCCAGAATAAAACCGGCGAAAAGGGCCTCCCCCATGGTAGGCAGGGCCACTTTGAAATAGGCCTCCACCGGCGTATCCCCCAGGGTCCGGGCCACCTCAATGAGCTCCTTTTCCATCCGGTCCACCGCCGCAGCCAGAGCTCTGGCTGCCAGGGGGTAGGAGACGAAGAACATGGCCAGAACGACCGCCGTCAAGGTGAAGGCCAGCCCGGTGCTGCCCAGAAAACCCATGGTCTTGCGGCCGAAGGCCAGAAGCAAGGCCAGGCCGGCCACCGTGTGGGGTAAAGCGATGGGCAGATCGTTCATTAGGTTGGCCAAGCGGTAAAAGTAGGAGTGTTGCTTGAACAGGTGATAATACCCGAAGCCCACGGCCAAAAAAAGGCTAAGGGCCGCGGCGGCCAGAGCGGCCAGGATGGTGTTCTTAACACTCATCCAGAAAAAGGAGTCGGCCAAGGTGCGCCTAATGCCTTCCGGGTTGAGGTGGAAAAGCAGAGCCACTACAGGAAAAACTACCAGAAAAAGAAAGAGGGGCACGAACACCGCCTCCACCAAGTTACGGCGCATAGGGCTTCCACCCGTACTTGGTGAAGATGTCGATGTGCTGGAAGGCGTAGTTCATAAACTCCCGGGCCAGGGCCTCGTGCCCACCTTTAATCACACCGGCGCCGAAGATAATCTCTCCGGTGTACTGGGGCCCGATGATCTCCACCGGTTTTAGGCCGTAAGCCTGGGCCACGCTCTGAAAAATCAAGGTGGCGTCGATCTGGTCTTCCTTCACCATGATGGCCGCCTGGTTGACGGTAGGGGGACGGGCCTTGAGGTTAGACTGGATCTTGTCCCAGAGGCCCAGCTTCTTTAAGGCCTTTTCCGAGTAATCCCCCACCGGAGCGCGGGGGTCGCACACGGCCACGGTGACCCCAGGCTTGGCCAGATCCGCCACGCTTTTAACCTTATCCTTGGCTGAGGGGGCCACCACCAGGGCCAGCTCGTCCTGCAGGAACTTTTTGGCCTCGGCAATTTTCCCATCTTTCTGCGCCATCTCGATGTACATCCAGTCGGCGCTGTAAAAGAGATCGCAGGGCTGCCCTTCTTTGATCTGCGCCCAGAGGCCGCCGGAAGGGCCGTAGTTGGGTATCACCTTCACTCCCTTTTCCTGCTCGAAGCGGGCGATGACCTCATCCATGGGCTTTTTTAACCCGGCGGCGGCGAAGATCCGGAGTTCCTTGGGTTGGGCCTGGGGCTGCTGCTTACAACCCGCCAGCAAAGTCATAATTATTCCACCTAGCAGCAAGAGAGCCAGTAATCTTCGCATACTTCTTTAACCTCCCCTTAGGCAAAATTAAACCGACCGGTGCCTCCCGGTCGGCCAAAAACTACCATCTCCCCTCCTTTCCGCACCGGGAGGCGCACCCGTTTCCAGGTGCACCCTTTCGGCCCTGATCCCGTAGCCCTTAAAGCCTTAGGTGATCGGGCTCGGAGGGAACCTCTCAGCCACATTGGTTCGCCAAGCTTAAGTCGTTTCCCTGCCCGCCTGAACTTTTTTTGCAACCACCATGATTCATCACAAGCGGAAACGCTTCATCTCCTCTTGCAGCGCCTCAGCGGTGAAAGCTAATTCCTGTGCTATCTGAGAAATATGCTCCATAGCGGCCGACTGCTCCTCGGAAGCAGCTGCTACCTCCTGGCTGGCAGCGTTGACTTCACTGGTGGCCTTAGCCACTCCCTCCACCTGCCGGGCCAGCTGCGTCACGCTACCCAGGATAGCTCGGAACTGGTGAGCCTGTTCCGCCGCCAACTGCAGCCCTCCCTGGATGCTGCCAACACTCTGCTCCATTCCCTGAACCGCTTTTTTTCGTTTCTTCCTGGATTTCGCCGATGAACGCCCCAATCTCCATGGCGGCCTGCGCCGACTCCTCGGCCAACTTGCGCACTTCCCCGGCCACCACGGCGAAACCCCGGCCCTGCTCCCCTGCGCGCGCCGCTTCAATGGAAGCGTTTAAGGCTAGAAGATTGGTTTGCTGAGCAATCTCGGCGATCATATCCACGAAGCGGCCGATCTCCTGAGAACGGTTTCCCAAACTATGGATGGCGCTGGAAAGCTGGTCGATCAAGAGGCGTATTTTCTCCATCTGCTCGCGCAAGCTATCCACCGCCCGTTCGCCTACCTCGGCATCCCTAATGGCCCGGTTCGACGCCGCCTCCAACTCTGAGGTATCCTCGTTTAAACGGTAGGCCACCTGAGCCAGATTGTCGGCCACGCAGGCTACCTGCTGGATGCCAGCGGTCACTTGATTAACGCTCTCCGCTAACTTGCCGCCCGCGCTGGTCAGAGATTGAGCGGCAGCCGCCACCCGCGTTAAAAGCGAACGAATATTGCCTAGCATTTGCCGGAAGCTTTCCGCCAACCGCCCCATCTCGTCACGGGATTTATATCCAAGGGACACGGTGAGATCTCCTTGCCCCACCCGGGCCATATCTGCCACGAGCAATCCCACCGGAGTGAGAAAACGGTTAACCAGGAAGTAAAGCGCCCCACCCAACAGCACCATCGCCAGCAATTCCACCTGCAGCATACGGGTGAAGGCGCGGCGCAAATCCGCCAGCATCTGCTGGCGGTCGCTCACCACCTTCACGTAGCCCACGGTTTGTCCCTGGAAGTCGCGCAAAGGCAAAAGTTGCACCGCCAGCCGCCCCCCTTCTAGATAGGCTAGCTGGCTCTGCCCCCCGCCCAGGCAACCTTCAACCACCGCACGATCCACCGGAAAGGGATCGTTTTCCCTGGTACCCATCAGGAGATCCTTCTGCTCGTTCCAGGCCACCCCTCGTTCACCGGCTCGGTAAACGAAAAACTCGCCCCCGATCTGCTCTTTCCATTTATTGAGCAGGTCTTGAGTAAAGCCCAGGCCGAACTCGGCGCTACCCACGTGCTGGCCTTGGTAAAAGACCGGGGCCACGGCGCGGAAGCCAAATCCGGCCCTCCCCTCTTCCAGGCCGAAGACCATCTTCTTGGTTCGATTAGCCTCCACCACCGTGGCGCGAAAGGAGGAAAGGTCGTCGCCGTATTTGCCCGGCATATGCACACGCAGAAAGGATGTGGCAGGAGGCAGGTGAAATTGGAACTGTTCCATCCCTTCTTCTTTCACCTGTTGCCATATGGGCCCGGTGAGGTCTAAGAGTTCCTCGCGCTGGCGCTCGGCGAAGGCCCGTTGCACCGCCGGGTTATTGACCACACTTTCGATCGCCAGGCGCAGCCCCCGGTTAGTCTCGATCAGATAGTTCTCAACCAAGGCCTGGTTGGAACGGAGACGCGCCTGCTCCTCGTCGGCGAGCAGTTGCTTAATTTGCCCGTAGCCAACCAGCAAAACCACAGCAAAAGAAAGGGTTAGTACCAGTAAAAGAACCGCTAGTAAGCGCGCCTTAATACTAGAAAACACTAACACCACCCCGTCAACACATACTCAAAGCTTAAAACGATAATCGATACGGAAATGTAATACTTTAGAGGGTGGTGTAGTGGATGAATTTAAAGCCAAACAAAAAGGAATATGTAGGTCATCTGCAAGACATTATTTGGTCAGTTGGTTTACATAGGCCATACCGGCGCGGAACTGCTCCGTGTCAGTGCCGTCAGCCACTTCAATGACTTTTAAAGCCGAAGGAGGAATCAGAGCGAGCACCCGAGGGAGATCAATCTCCCCACTCCCGGGCGGGAGGTGATCCTGCTCGCCCACGGCGTCGTGCAAATGCACGCCGATTACCGATCTCCCGTAACGCTTAAGCATCTCATCTTGGCAAGCCAATCCCAGCACCTCTAAATGATGAGCGTGACCCACATCGTGCCAGTACCCTATGGGAGCTCCTGCAAACTTGTCTAGGATGAGCTCCACTTCCTCCGGAAGCGGTATCTCGTGGTAATGGTAGCGGTTCTCGATGCCTACCAGGATCTCCAAACGGGCGGCGGCGGATAAAACGCGATCCAGACACTGGTAAACCCGATCCAGATAGATCGGGGCCATTTGCCGCCGCCTCGCTTTGAGCCTTTCTCGCTTCGATTCCGCCTCGGAACCGCTTTCTTTCTCGCGCCAGGCGGCAGTGAAATCCTCCTCTTCCCTTCGCAAAGGCACGTAACCCAGGTGCAGCACCACGGCGCGGGCTTCCAGATCGGCCGCCTGTTCCAGGGTGCAGATGGTAGAACGCACAGCCAGCCGCCTCTCGTCCGGGTCGTCGGAGGTGAAGCAAAAAGCGTCCCCGCTGGCCTGGGGAGCCGCTTCGGGCAAAGGACAGAAGTTGTGCAGGCTAAGAACCCTTATCCCCACTCGGCGCAATTCCCGCCGGAGCTCCTCCCAAATGCGCTCCTTTATCCTATACTCCAACTCCACCGCCGGAGCTCCCACCTGATCTAGCCAAGATATAATCTCGCGAGGGTCGTTGGTGCGCCCGGTGATAGCGCAAGTAGAGACTTGCAGCAAGCTTTTTCACCCCTTTAGACGGCAGTTAGGCGTTTCACCCGGTTGAGATAGCCTTTAACGCCCTGGCGGAAAATCAGATTGAGGGTACCGAAGACAGGCCAGCGTCGGTGAATGCCCAGGAGTCGGCGTAAGATTCCTCCCCACGAATAAGTTTCTTGCAAGAGCTGGCGAAAACCCAAGTGCAGCTCCTCCACCGTCAGGCGCAAGGGACGGAAGACCACGTGGTTACCGTTGTATTTGGACCAGTCGCGCTCCACAATCCTCCCCTCCCTCTCCATTTCCTCGTAGAGAAGGGTGCCAGGCAAAGGAGTGAGAATACTGGCCTGAAGGAGATCGAGTTTGGCCCGGAAGGCGAAGTCTTTAATGCGCTCGAAGACACTCTTGTCATCGCTGTCCAGCCCCAGGATAAAGGAGCCTATGACGCCGATGCCGTATTGGTGCAAACGCTTAATGGTTTCCACGTAGCGCCGAGTGTCATTGTGAAATTTTCTCACCCGCTTTAGCTCCTCGGGCGAAAGACTTTCAAAGCCCACGAACAACCCTTTACAACCGCTATCGGCAGCCAGCTTCAAGAGGCTCTCGTCCTGGAGCTGGGGGAGGGAAGCTTGGCTCAGCCAGTGTTTCCCCAAACCTTTCAGGGCCTCGAATAACTGGCGGGCGTAGGCGGGAAAACCTAGAATATTGTCGTCTACAAAGACGACGATTTTCTCTTTTAAATGCGCCACCTCCTCCAGCACCTCCTGAACTGGGCGGGTGCGGTAGGTGCGACCAAAAAACTGCGTCACCGAGCAGAAGGCGCAGCCGTAAGGACAGCCCCGCGTCACCTGCACCGTGCTGGTGAGAATGTAGGCGTCTTTTTTCAAGAGATCGCGACGCGGGTTCACCCCACCGAGTTCCGGGAAGCAGCCCTGGGGGTGACGGTAAAAACGCTTGATCCGGCCCTCCCGGGCATCGGCAATGACCTGGGGCCAGAGCCCTTCCGCTTCGCCCACCACCACTGCGTCGGCGTGCTGCGCCGCCTCTTCCGGCAAAGCCGTGGGGTGGATCCCGCCCAGCACCACTGGCACTCCCAAAGCGCGAAAGGCCTGAGCTATCTCGTAAGCGCGCGGCGCCTGGGCGGTGGTGGCCGTTATCCCTACCAGATCCCACTCGGCGCTGATCTCCAGTTCCTCTACCGCCTCATCCACCAACTTGATCTCCACTTCGGGCGGTGTGATCCCGGCCACGGTCAAGAGACTCAAAGGGGGAAGAAGCCCTTTCCCTCTCCTCCTCTCCTCCGGCGGCCCGCTTAAGGGAGACACCAATAACAAGCGCATCCCGAACCCTCCCGTTCTTCGCTTATATTGAACTGGAAGCTGAGGTGGCTATACGAGGAAATGGAGGGTGCTACGGCTAGCGGCGACAAAGGTGTACAGCAGCATTTGACAACATTATATCACCTGGGGCGCCCAGCTACCAAAATATTCTTTTTTACCGAAATCAAAGCGCATCCCTACCGGAAACGGCATCAACCTATCCTAGAAGCGAGTCTCGGGAAGAAAGATCAGGAGAAGCAGAAGGCTCGCGCAACAACAGGTAGAAGAGAGGAGGAATACCAAAGGTAACGGCTGTGGCCGCCGCTACCGTCCCGGCATCGTTGAAAATGAAAGCAGCCAAGGCGGTGAGAACCACGCCAATCAGTCCGGAGTAAAGAAAGGGATAGCGGCGAATAAAGAGACGCATCACGCCCACCGGCCGGAAAAAGAGCACCAGCATCCCACCCAAGCCAGCCATGAGCACCCGCGACCAAATAGTGTAACGGAAAAGCTTCATGTTCATGGCCACTTTGCGGGTAACGATATTCCAGGCCTGCACCGGCTGGCTCAGAACCAGCGCCAAATTATGGCCCACATGAGTCTGGGCGGAAGCGCTGCGGAAAAAGTCAAAGAAGGCAAAGCCCACAGGGAGGAGGCAAAAAGCTAAAGCGAGAAGGAGAAACGTACGCCAGTTAAGGCGTACCCCCCTAAAGAGGAGGAAGGTCACGGGAAAAACCGCCGCTGAAGTTAAAATACCCCCGAATTTGGCCCCCCAGCGAGGGGTCCCCAGAATGACAGTAACTAAGATAAAGCCCAGAGCCACCATCAGCAGCACCGGGCGGCGCGGTTTAAGGCTGAGCCAGCAAGCTGCCCCAAAGATGGTGGCGCTGATCAACACCCCCATGTACTCGTTGCCAATCCCGTAAAATCGGGCACCCCCAGAAGGGTCATAGCTAAGAATGGAATGAGAGAGAAGAAAACAGCCGCTAAGGGCGTCACCCAGCACCAGCGCCACCGTGAAAGAGGCAAGTGCAGCGAAGCCCAGCAAAGCGCGACGCCGCTCCAAGCCAAGGGTAGCAGCGGTAAGCAGCGCCATCACCAGCAGCAACACCAATCCATAAGGTAATAAATTCCATAGATGGAACAGAGGCATCAAGAGAGCGGCGGCGGGAAACACCATGAGGCTTATCAGGAACTGGGGCAAGCCCCAGCGGCGAGCCACTTTCTGCTCGCCCAGCAGGAGTAAAAGTAAGGCTATCAGCAGAACCCCGATGGCGTAACCCAAATAGGTCTTGATGATGGGAGAGCGCTGGTTGTGCACGAAAAGTATCTGTTCCCTTGTCTGAGCCAAGTAGGAGTCCGGATCCTGCCCTATGGCCGCGGTTTCCATGGCCCGCCCCGACATGGTGGGTGGAACGGTTAAGCCAAAAAACTGCAGGACCGTGGGGGCTACATCGGTGTTCAGTACCAGCCCCGGCCGGCGGGTAGACGGGGAAAGCAAGAGCTCCCCTGGGGGCACCCCCTTCCCCACCATGGCGAGCGGGGTAAAGAGATCTCCCTTTTGCCGCGCTACCGCCGAAGGAGTGGGAGAAACTACCAGCAGGAGGTCGCGCTGGGGGTTAAGTTCCGCCAGCAGGCGTCCTAAGAAAGCGTCTTCGCGCTTTAGAGCCGCCTGCCATTCCCGCTGGAAAGTGGCCGGCTCGATGTAAGCGCGCAGACCGTCCAACCGGGAGGTATCGCCCAAATCGATGACGAGCAAATTGGTCCGGGGACGCAGTTCCAGGTAACTATGCCACAGGGCCTGATAATCGGTGCGCCAGCCGCCGGGGAAATAGGGATCGGAACGCAGCACTTCTCTCCCCACTCTCCCTTCCGGGACCAGGCCCTGCCAGTTCATGGCGATAGCGGCTAGGTAGCGTCCCGGCTCGCCTGGCAGGTCGGCGTTACCCAAACAGGCCACGCGGAATCCACCCTGTGCCAACATCTCCCCTAGCTCCCCTGGAACCACCGGGTAGGGGAGAGCAGCATTGCTCTGCCGAAGGCGAGCGATGGTGACCATACCCACCCCCAGGAGAGGGATTTCCCTAGAGGTGAACTGGCGGAAGGCATTCCCAGCTGACTCTCCCGATTTGAGCATTTCCTGAGGTTGATAAGCTTCTCCCGCCGCTCCGCCGCCGGTGGCCCTAGCCCCCGTGCCTATCGAGAGGTAAGTGTTGCCAGCTTCGCAGCTGCCACCGGTGGTGGTTTGCAAAAGCCCCACGCTGCCCCGATGGCTTAAGGAAGACAAGTTAGGATAAGCCGGGTTGGTGAAATCGCTCCAGCTCAGCCGATCTATAATCACCATGATCACGCAGGGCGATTCCGCCTCTGCCGCCCAGACTGGCGACGGAGCGGCAAGGGTCAGAGCCCAAAGACATAGGACCGTGATCGCCACAACCTGGTAAACCGCACTTCGCAATTTCGGCGCCACCCTCCCGTCCTGCCGCTACATTTTACTGCCCGCGTCGGCTTCGAGCAACCCCCGATGCGCCAAGGCTTCGCGGTAGACTCCCATCACCGCCTGCGCCATGCGCCGGGAAGAAAAGAGTTCCTCCGCCCTTCGCCTACCCGCTGCCCCCATGCTCCGCGCTTTATCTGGCGACCGGAGCAACTTCTCTAGCGCCAGGGCCAGAGCTTGCGAGTCACCGGGGGGCACTAGGTAGCCCGTTTCCCCCTCCAGCACTGCTTCCGGTATTCCGCCCACTCGCGTGGCTATTACCGGCTTGCCCGCCGCCATCGCTTCGAGCACTGCCAGCGGCATTCCTTCGGAAAGGGAGGGAAGGACGAAGATGTCAAGGGAGCGTAAAATGGAAGGAATTTCTTCCGGAGGCTGGTATCCAACCAAGCGCACCCGCTCTCCCAGCCCCAGAACTCGCGCTTTTTCCTCCAACTCCTGGCGAAGGGGACCATCGCCCACCACCAGCAACATCGGACGGATCTCGGGCGGAGTGAGGGCCAGAGCTTCCAGCAGGTAAAAAAGGCCTTTTTGCGGCACTAGCCGAGCCACCGTCCCTACCAGGGGCACCCCTGCTGGCAAATCGAGTTCGGACCAGATGGCAGGAGGCAAGGCTCCCAGAGAATACGGGGTGAGGTCGATACCGTTAGGTATGACTTCGATGCGCTCGGGAGAAAGGCCAAACGCGCGCACCAATTCCTCGCGCAACGCCTGGGAAACGGCGACGATTCTAAAACACCGCCGCGCTAGCCAGGACTCGATTCGGAACAGCCAGCGGCGCTGGCGCCATCCCTCCCCCCAAAAAAGGGAGTTGTGCACGGTTAGGACTTGGGCGGGAGCGGGGCGCAAGCAGCAGCAGGCCATGCCCCCTAGCAACCCGGCCTTGAAGCCGTGCAGATGCAGCAAAGGGAAGCGCTCACGCCGCAGCAGAGCTCGTAGCGCCAGCACGGCGAGTAAATCGTGCCCCGGGCGCAGGTTCCCCCGCAAAGGCAGCGGATAGGTGGGAATTCCCAGCGAAGCCACCTCGTCCAGCAACTCGCCCGGAGGACCCGCCACGGCCGGGAGAAAGAGGGAATAATCGGTGTAGCGCAGCAACTCCAGCAAGTGCCGGCGCATCCCGCCCGCTGCTGGTCGGATCACGTGGAGCACACGGAACCTGGTGTCTTTACCCGAGCAGAACTTCATAGACCGGAATATCCCCAGCCTCCTGGCGCAATTGCGCCACGGTTTTTTCTCCCTTCTGGGAGTGCAACTCCTTAACTCCCAGGTAAGCCTGCCAGAAAGGGAAAAGTTTTTCCCGCTGCCTTCCCACCACCACGTCCTCCCAGTTCTTCCCGAAGAAGCGGAGAAACTCTCGCTTCACTTCCTCCAGCGGAGCTCCTTCCGGCACCTCCACCCAGATACCAGCCACTTTCCCCGCAGCGACCGCCACGTGGGGCAGAGCTCAGGTGGGGGTGCAGAGATACAAGGATATTTCCCCGCTCTGTGCACCCAGCAGCCGCAGCAATATTTCTCTATCCCCCGTGCCGAAAACCGCCAAGCCGTGTTGCTGCGACTTTAAATGGGCATCCAACAGATCTTCGCAGGTGAGGGTACCCACCAGCCAGACTGCCATTTTCCCACCCCTTATTTGCGCCGGGTGGCCAACTCCTCGAAAACTTCATGCACGCCCACGCCTTCAGCTGCCAGCATTACTAAAAGGTGGTACACTAGGTCGGCCGCCTCCTTGATGACCTCGTCACGCCGATGGTTTTTGGCGGCGAGGATGACCTCCATGGCCTCCTCCCCCACCTTTTGCAAAATGGTATCCAGCCCTTTATCGAAAAGGTAAGTGGTGTAAGCACCAGGGGGACGGCTGTGCTTGCGATCCAGCACCACCCCGTAAACTTCCTCCAGGATATTGCTGCTGCAAACGCATACCGGCCGCTGCTCCGGCTCCTTTTTGGGAGCGGGCTGTGGTGGAGGGCGGTGATCTCCGTAAACATCGCTGGGGTCGAAAGCCGGTTGACCCACCAACGCCACCCGGCCATCGGGCTCAATGCGGTAGTGAAAACAACTTTTATAGCCCTCGTGGCAGGCCGCGCCGTGCTGCCGCACCTTTATGAGCAGAGTATCGGCATCGCAGTCGAAGTAAACCTCATCCACCTCCTGGATGTTACCGGAGGTCTCCCCCTTGTGCCAGAGACGCTGGCGGCTGCGGCTGAAAAACCAGGTCTGCCCGGAAGTCAGGGTTTTGGCCAGCGCCTCCTTGTTCATGTAAGCCAGCATCAACACTTCGTTGGTGCGGCTGTCCTGGATGATAGCCGGAATCAGCCCCTGGGCATCGAACTTGAAACGGTCAAGATTGAACGCCACTCGCTATACCCCCTCAAAGTCGCACGGTGATCCCTCTGGCGGCCAGGTATTCCTTCACCTGCCGGATGGAATACTCCCCGAAGTGGAAAAGCGAGGCGGCCAGAACCGCGTCCGCCTTCCCCTCAGTGAGAGCCGCGGCGAAATGCTCCAGCTCTCCCGCCCCTCCCGAAGCGATGACGGGAACAGAAACAGCTTCGGCTACCGCCCGGGTGAGTTCTAGATCGTACCCCTCCTTGGTCCCGTCCCGATCCATGCTGGTAAGCAAGATCTCTCCCGCCCCCAACTCCACCACCTTACGAGCCCAGGTCACAGCCTCCAAGCCGGTGGGGGTACGTCCTCCGTGGATATAGACCTCCCACCCACCCCCTTCCATCCGGCGAGCATCGATGGCCGCTACCACGCATTGGCGGCCAAACTCTTCGGCCGCCCGAGCCACCAACTCCGGATCTTCCACCGCAGCGGTGTTGATAGCCACCTTATCCGCTCCAGCCGCCAGCAATTGGCGAATGTCCTCTAAGGTCTTAACCCCTCCCCCAACGGTGAAAGGGATGAAGACCTTTTCCGCCACCTGCTGGACCACGTCGCGCATGATCTCCCGCTTCTCCGCCGAGGCAGTGATGTCCAGGAAGACCAACTCGTCAGCTCCCTCTTGGTCGTACACTTTTGCCAGTTCCACCGGGTCACCGGCATCGCGTAGGGAGACGAATTTAACCCCTTTAACCACCCGCCCCCGGTCCACATCCAGGCAGGGTATGATCCGTTTAGCTAGCATTTTCACTCCTCCATCAAACGTAGGGCCTCCGCCAACCTGATGCGCCCGTCATAAAGGGCCTTTCCCACGATCGCTCCCTTGACCCCCAGCGGAGCCAGCTTTCGGAGCTCCAGCAAATCGGCAAGCTTGCTCACCCCGCCAGAAGCTATGACATTGAGCCCCGGCAAGGAACGAGCGAAGTTAGCCACCGCCTCCAGGTTGGGCCCCTGCAAAGTGCCGTCCCGCTGTATGTCGGTGAAAACCGTCCAACGCACTCCCAAAGCGCGGAGTTCTTCGCCCAAAGCCACTGCCTCTAGCGCCGTCTCCTCTTCCCACCCGCCCACGGCCACCTTGCCCCGGCGGGCATCTACACTCACCGCCACCTTTTCCGGACCGAAACGAGCTAAGAGATCTCGGAGCAAGTCTCGTTCCCGAACCGCCGCCGTGCCCAGGACAATGCGGGCCGCACCCAGGGCCAGCAACTCCTCCGCCGCCTCTCGGCTTCGGATACCGCCACCCACCTGGACCGGAATTTTCACCGCCGCGACGATGGCCGCCACCGCCTCCAGGTGCACCGGACAACCCGAAAAGGCGCCGTCCAAATCCACGACGTGCAGCCACCGAGCTCCCTCGCTTTCCCAGCGCCGGGCTACCTCCACCGGATCGGAGGCGTAGACGGTGACCGCCTCAGCCTTTCCCTCCCGCAGGCGCACACAGCGCCCGCCCTTTAAATCTATAGCCGGTATTAATAGCACGTCAGACTCATCCTTCCGAAATTGGCTAGCAAGCGCAACCCCACATCCCCCGATTTCTCCGGGTGAAACTGCACTCCGTAAACCGAACCCTTCTCCAAAGCTACGGGAAAGGTAAAAGCATACTCGCTGACCGCCAGCACCGACTCCTTCTGCCGGGGAACCACGTAATAGGAATGGGCAAAGTAAAACCAGGAGCGATCGGGAATCCCCGCAAAAAGGGGCGAGGAGCGCTGCAGCTCCACCTGGTTCCAACCCATGTGCGGCACTTTAAGCCCTGGAGGCAGGCGGCGCACCACACCAGGGAAAAAACCCATCCCCTCCCCTTCTCCCTCCTCGCTGGCGTCGAAGAGCAGTTGCAGTCCCAGGCAAATCCCCAGAAAAGGACGCCCGCTGGCCAGCAACTCGCGCAACACTTCCCAGCAACCCTGCTCCTTCAGATGGGTCACGGCGGCAGCGAAGGCTCCCACGCCGGGCAAAATCACTCCTCCGGCCTGGCGCAGGCGTTCTGGCTCGGCTGTAATCTCCACCTTCCAACCTAACTTCTCCATAGCTTTGGCCACGCTACGCAAATTCCCGCGACCGTAATCCACCACCGCAATCAGATCAGAGCACCCCTTTGGTAGAAGGAATCGTATCCTGCCCCCCGGAGCGCAAGCGCACCGCTTGTCCCAAGGCCACTCCCAGGGCTTTAAAAAGTGCCTCGGCAGCGTGATGGGTGTTTTCCGCCGCCAGAAGGCGTAAGTGCAAGGTCAAACGCGCATTCAGCGCAAGGGCGCGGAAAAACTCAGGTATTACCTCCACATCCAAATTCCCCACCCTGGCACTGGGAAAAACTCCCTCCCAGTAAAATCCCCCCCGCCCGCTTATATCCACCGCGGCCAAGGCCAGGGCCTCGTCCATGGGCAAGATGGCGTTGCCGAAACGGTTGATCCCACGTTTTTCACCCCAGGCGCGATCCAACACCTGCCCCAGAACAATCCCCACGTCCTCCACGGTGTGGTGAGCGTCCACTTCCAGATCCCCCCTGGCCCACACCTTTAGATCAAAAGCGGCGAAGCGAGCAAAGGTTTCAAGCATGTGGTTAAAAAAGCCCACCCCGGTGTCCACTTCCGCCTGGCCGCTCCCGTCCAGGCAAAGATCCACCTTCACCTCTGTCTCCCGGGTTCGGCGCGACCCTTCCGCCCAGCGCACGGCTCACACCCCCCGCACCTTAATCGCCCGCGCGTGCGCCTGAAGCCCCTCAATCTCAGCCATGAGCGCCGCGTGCGGTCCCAATTCCCGGAAAGCTGGGGCAGAAAGCTGTAGCACACTGGTGCGCTTGAGGAAATCGTTGACTCCCAGTGGGGAAGCGAAGCGGGCCGTGCCCCCTGTGGGCAGCACGTGGTTAGGACCGGCCAGGTAGTCCCCCATCGGCACCGGGGAATAGGGCCCCAGAAAGACGGCCCCCGCGTGCCTGACTCTTTCCACCAATGGTGCCGGATCGGCTACCAGGAGCTCCAGGTGTTCGGGAGCGAAACGGTTGACGCAATCCATGGCAGTGTCCAGGTCGGGCACCAGCACGGCGTAACTATGCGCTAAAGACTCGCGGCTGGCGGGAGGAGATCCGAGCTCCGACCACCCCGCCTCCAGTTCCCGATTAACCTCCTCGGCCAACCTCCGCGAAAGAGTCACCAGCAACACCCGGGCCTGGGGGTCGTGCTCCGCCTGGGCCAGTAAGTCGGCGGCCACCCAGGCGGCCGGGGCGGTATCATCGGCCACCACCACCACCTCGCTGGGGCCAGCCAGTAAGTCGATCCCCACCTGGCCGTAAACCAGGCGCTTGGCCAGCGTTACATAGATATTACCTGGTCCCACGATCTTATCGACTCGAGGCACCGTCCGCGTACCGTAAGCCAGGGCTGCCACCGCCTGCGCCCCACCTATGCGAAAGAGGCGGTTTATCCCAGCCTCCCGCGCCGCTACCAGCACGTGAGGGTCCACCTTCCCCGCCGGGCCGGGAGGAGTGACCATCACTAGCTCTTTTACTCCCGCCACCCGCGCCGGTACTGAGTTCATCAGAACCGACGAGGGGTAGCGCGCTCTTCCTCCAGGGACATAGATCCCCACCCGATCCAGCGGACGCACCAGTTCTCCCCAGACCGAGCCATCGGGGCGGACCTCATGCCAGCTCTTGGGCACGTGCTTAGCATGGAAGTTGAAAATCCGGGTCAGCGCGCAGCGCAAAGCTTCCACAAAGGCCGAGCTCACCTCCCGGTAGGCCTGCTCGATCTCCTCCTCTGGCACTTCCAAATCCTCCGGGCGGAGATCGACGCCGTCCAGGCGGGAAGTGAAGTGGCAGAGAGCCTCGTCCCCCCGGTCCCGCACTTCCGCCACGATGGCAGCCACCCGCTCGGCCGCCTCCTCTGGAAAAGTAAAACGCCGATCCAGCACCAGCGAGATCTGGGGATCGTCGTGGGTCACTATCTTGAGCAAACCTATCCCTCCAAATATTTAAGAGCCTTGAGCCCGATGTCGCGCCGGTAATGCATCCCGGCGAAAGACAGGCGCTTAACAGCTTGATATGCTCGCTCCCGAGCTTCTAGCAAGTTCCGACCCCGAGCAGTGACGTTCAGGACCCGCCCCCCAGCGGTTAGCCAGCGGCCGTCCTCCCGCTTGGTACCAGCGTGAAAGACCATCACTTCTTCCTCTGCGGCGAGCTCCTCCAACCCCTGGATTTCGTCTCCCAGACGGGCCGCACCTGGATAGCCCGCGGCGGCCAGCACCACGCAAAGGGCCGCTCCCGGGTGCCACGAGAGCTCCACCTCATCCAGACGCCCTTCCCGGGTAGCCTCCAGGGCCGGCAGCAAGTCGCTTTGCAGGAGGTAAAGCAGGGGCTGGGTTTCCGGGTCCCCAAAACGCACATTGAACTCCAGCACCTTGGGACCGTCTTTGGTCAGCATGAGGCCGGCATACAAAGCGCCCCGATAAACCACACCTTCGGCAGCCAGCCCCCGCACAACGGGTTCCAAAATCTCCTGACACACGCGCTGAAGGGTGGACTCTCCCACCACCGGAGCGGGAGCGTAAGCCCCCATCCCCCCGGTATTGGGCCCCTGATCGCCATCGTACACCGCCTTGTGATCCTGCGCCGGCAATAGCGGCAGCACCGAGCGACCATCGGTCAGGGCGATGACGCTGGCCTCCTCCCCTTCCAGCTTCTCCTCGATGAGCACCTTTTCCCCCGCCGCCCCAAAGACCCGGCGCACCATCATGTCCTCTATGGCTCGCTCAGCCTCGGCTACGGTGGCGGCCACCACCACTCCTTTTCCCGCTGCCAAGCCGTCGGCCTTCACCACGCAAGGAGCTCCTAAGGAGCGGACGTAAGCCCGAGCCGCGTCCGGGGCGGAAAAGACGGCCGCCCTCGCTGTGGGTATGCCGTGGCGCTGGAGAAATTCCTTGGCGAACACTTTGCTGGCCTCCAGCGCCGCCGCCCGACGCTCAGGGCCGAAAATTTTCAATCCCTCGCTCTCCCAGCGGTCCACAATGCCAGCCGCCAAAGGTCCTTCCGGTCCCACCACGGTAAGATCGATCTTTTCCCGGCGCACCAGCTCCAGCAGCCCCTCCATGTCGGTGGCCCGGATCGGCACGCAGGTAGCCAGCATTTCAATGCCGGCGTTGCCGGGAGCGCAAAACAACCGCTCGACACGAGGACTCTGGGCCAGCTTCCAGACCAAGGCGTGCTCCCGTCCGCCCCCGCCCACTACCAGTACCCGCAATTACCCAACCTCCTAATGGCGAAAATGACGCATCCCGGTGAAAACCATCGCCAGGTTGTGTTCATCGGCCAGGTTGATAGAATCTTGATCCCGGATGGAACCCCCCGGCTGAATAATAGCGGTGATGCCCGCCCGCGCCGCCAACTCCACCGTGTCGGCGAAAGGAAAGAAAGCGTCCGAAGCCAGCACAGCTCCCCGAGCTTTCTCCCCTGCCTGCTCCAGGCTTATGCGAGCCGAGCCCACGCGGTTCATCTGCCCGGCTCCCACTCCCAGCACCTGACGGTTCTTGCTCACCACTATGGCGTTGGACTTCACGTGCTTGACCACCTTGAAGGCGAAGAGGAGCTCCTCCATTTCTTCGGGTGTGGGCTTACGACGGGTGACCACCTTGAGATTGGCCGGGTCGAAAACCGTTCGGTCCGCTTCCTGGAATAAGAGCCCCCCGCTGACCTTCCTGAGGTCACGCCAATCTCCGCTCGCCTGCTCCAGCCCGCCAGTTCGCAACAGGCGAAGGTTGGTCTTGCCCCGCAGCAATTCCAGCGCCCCTTGGGTGAAATCGGGAGCGATAATCGCCTCTAGGAAGATCTCCAGCATAGCCCGGGCCGCCTCCTCGTCCACCACCCGATTCACCGCTACTATGCCGCCGAAAGCGGAAACAGGATCGGCTTCGTAGGCCCGACGGTAGGCCCCTGCCACTGTCCGATCCTGAGCCACTCCGCAAGGGTTGTTGTGCTTAACGATCACTACCGTGGGCTCGGCGAATTCGCGCACCAACTCCAAAGCAGAGTTCAAGTCCAAAATGTTGTTGTAAGAAAGTTCCTTGCCCTGCAATTGCTCGGCGTTAGCCACGGCTACGCCGCCTTCCAGGAGATCCCGATAAAAAGCTGCCTGTTGGTGCGGGTTCTCCCCGTAGCGGAGGAGTTGAATACGCTCAAAAGCCAGCACTAGTTCCGGCGGAAACTTTTCTCCCGGAGCCAGCGTTTCCATATAGGTGGCGATGGTGGCATCGTAAAAGGCGGTGTGGGCGAAAGCCTCGCGGGCCAGTTGTAAACGGAAAGCTTCGGTAACCTGGCCCGCACGCAAGCGCTGCAGCACTTCATCGTACCGGGAAGGATTGACCACCACCAGCACCGAAGCGTGGTTTTTGGCTGCCGCCCGGATCATGGTGGGGCCGCCGATATCTATCTGCTCCACCGCCTCTTCCAGGGTGACTCCCGGCCGCTTTATGGTAGCCCGGAAGGGATAGAGGTTGACCGCTACCAAATCTATGGGCACTATGCCGTGCGCCTCCAATTCGCCCAGGTGCTCCGGAGTGCGCCGGGCCAGTATTCCCCCGTGAATCTTCGGGTGCAGAGTTTTAACTCTTCCTTCAAGAATCTGAGGAAACCCGGTCACTTCCTCCACGTAAAGAGACGGTACGCCCGCTTCCCGCAGAGTCTTGTAGGTGCCGCCAGTAGAGACGATCTCCCAGCCGAGCTCTACCAGCCCCCGCGCGAACTCCACCACCCCAGTTTTGTCCGACACGCTGATGATGGCCCTTTTACCCATCGTTCCCCTCCTCAACTTATAGACTTCCTTGCAGCTTCACTCCCTGCACGCCCTCGACCACCCTACCTATGCGGTAGGCTTTCTCCCCCTGCGCTTCCAAATACGCCAGCAGAGGATCGGTTTCCTCTTCTGGTAGAATGAGAACGTAACCTATGCCCAGGTTAAAGGTCCGGCACATATCCGTCGTGGTCAAGTTGCCCCGCTCTTGGAGTAGCCGGAAAATGGGGGGGACCGGCCAACTCCCCAATTCCAGCTCCACCCCCACCCCTGGAGGCAGGACCCGAGGAAGGTTGTCGATCAGCCCTCCCCCGGTGATATGAGCCATGCCATGAACCGCGAAGCGCTCCAGTAGAGGCAGCACCAGCGGCACGTAAATGCGGGTGGGGCGCAGGAGCTCCTCTCCCAACGCGCAGCCGAGCTCGGGCAATCGCTGCTCCAGCGATAAGCCTAGGAGCTCTAACAAAAGCTTGCGCACCAGACTGAAACCGTTGGCGTGCAGGCCAGAAGAGGCTAAACCCACCAACACTTCTCCAGGACGGATCTTTTTCCCGTCCACGATGCGATCCCGCTCCACCACCCCCAGGGCGAAACCGGCCAGCTCCAACTCCCCCGGAGCGTAAAAGCCCGGCATCTCCGCCGTCTCTCCCCCCAGGAGAGCGCAACCGGCATCGGAGCAACCAGCCACGATGCCCGCCAGCACCGCCTCGGCCTGCTGCAGTTCCAGCTTTCCCACCGCCAGGTAATCGAGGAAGAAAAGGGGCTCGGCCCCCGTGACCAGCAGATCATTGACGCACATGGCCACCAAGTCGATACCAATGGTATCGTAGCGCTGAGCCAGGAAGGCCACTTTAAGTTTGGTTCCCACCCCGTCGGTACTGGCCACCAGCACCGGTTGCCGGAAGCGGGCGGGCAGAAGGGACAAACCGGCAAAGCCTCCCACACCGGCTAGAACCTCTTCCCGGTAGGTGGAGCGAGCCATTTCTTTGATTCGCGCCACCAAACGGTTAGCCGCGTCGATATCCACGCCAGCAGCGGCGTAATCGAGTTTTTCCCGCATATATCACACCCCCAGCAGGTGCTTGCGGCAAGGCGGATGATTATGGTGGTTATTACTAATTGGGAAGGGATAGTCACCAGTGAAACAAGCAGTGCAGAGGTGCTCCGCCTGGTCGCCGAAGGGACGTAGCAAACCTTCTAAACTAAGATAGCAAAGGCCGTCCGCTCCTATCCTTTCCCGAATCTCCTCTCGACTCATGCGAGCCGCGATCAACTCTTCCTGACAGGAAATATCGATACCGAAATAACAGGGACGAATAACCGGAGGGGAACTCAGGCAGTAATAAACGACGGTAGCACCGGCCTCCCGCAACATCCGGACTATCTTGGCACTGGTGGTGCCCCGAACCAGCGAGTCGTCCACCAGGATCACCCGTTTCCCTTCCACCACCTGACGCACCGGGTTCAACTTCAGACGCACGCCCAGGGAGCGCTGCTCCTGCAAGGGTTGGATGAAAGTGCGCCCAACGTAACGGTTCTTCATTAAGCCTTCTTCCAGGGGCAAACCGGCCTCCTCAGCGTAGCCATGCGCCGCTGCCACTCCAGAATCGGGCACAGGAACCACCACATCGGCCGGAGGGCAAAATTCGCGCGCCAGCTGCCGGCCCAGCTCGCGCCGCACTTGCCCTACGGTGAACGAGTCCAGCACGCTGTCAGGGCGGGCGAAGTAGATATATTCAAAAACGCAGTGGGCGCGGCGGGGGGCAGCCATCCCCGGATGGCTGATCACGCCTTCGACTCCTATCTCTACGATCTCTCCCGGGCGCACATCGCGGACAAAGCTGGCGCCGATAGTGTCCAGGGCGCAAGATTCGGAAGCCACTACCCACCCCCCCGGAAGAAGTCCCAGGCACAAGGGCCTGAAGCCGTAGGGATCTCGCACAGCGTAAACGCGCCGCTCCGAGAGGATCACCAAGGAATAAGCTCCTTCCAGGTAGGCCATGGCGCAGCGCACCGCGGCGGGAAAATCTTCGTCCTCCAAAAAGCGAGCGATAAGGTTGACGATGATCTCGCTGTCGGTAGTGGTCTGGAAGATGGCACCACCGGTCAATAGCTTCTGGCGCAGCAACCGACCATTAGAGAGGTTGCCGTTGTGGGCTAGCCCCATCATCCCCTGGCTACAATGGAAAACCAGAGGCTGAGCGTTTACCGGGTGGCTAGCCCCAGTAGTGGAGTAGCGGACGTGGCCAATAGCCGCCCAGCCAGGCAGCGAGTTCAAATGCTCCTCGCGAAAAACTTCTGGAACCAGGCCCATACCCTTGTGCAGGCGGATCTGCTCGCCATCGGCCACCGCTATCCCTGCACTCTCCTGCCCCCGATGCTGTAGAGCGTAAAGGGCATAGTAAGCTAGGCGGGCCGCATCTTGCCCAGGGGTCACCAGCCCCACCACGCCGCACTCTTCTCCAGGCTTATCCTTAGTCCACATGCTCTTCCGACCCCACTAGCCGCCGCCATATTTCAGCGTAAGCCTCGGCCACCCCACCCATATCGCGCCGGAACCGGTCTTTATCCAAGCGCTCGCGCGTATTCAGGTCCCAAAAGCGGCACGTATCGGGGGAAATCTCGTCCGCTAAAACAAGCTGGCCATCGGGCATCTTGCCGAACTCCAGCTTGAAATCCACCAGCAGTATCCCCTTCGCTTCCAGGTGGTGTTTTAAAACCTGATTGATCTTGAGCGCCAATTGCCGCATCCGCTCCATCTCTTCCGTAGAAGCCAAACCCAGCACCCGGATATGGAAGCAATTGAGCATAGGATCGCCCAGATCGTCTCGCTTGTAGTAGAACTCCACTACCGGCTCGGGCAAGGCGGTTCCCTCGGGCAGGCCCAGTCGGCGGCTTAAACTCCCAGCCACCACATTACGCACCACCACTTCCAGCGGTACAATGGTCACCGCCTGCACCAGCATTTCCCGGTCGCTCACCGTCTCCAAGTAATGGGTGGGAATCCCTTCCCGCGACAGGAGCTTAAAGAAATAAGAAGAAATGAGATTGTTATACTTACCCTTACCCTCGATGACTCCCCTCTTTTTCCCATCAAAGGCAGTGGCTTCGTCCTTGAACTCAATTAGGTACTTACCGGGATCGTCCGTCCGGTACACCCGCTTGGCCTTCCCCTCGTAAAGGGGCTCCTGCTTCAACACAGCTCGCTCCCCCCAACAAATAAAAATTCAGAGACCGAAGCGTTGGTAAACCTCATCCAGGTGTCGGAGAAAATAGCGGTAGTCGAAGAGCTCCTCTATCTCCTCCGGCCGCAGGTACCGGGTGAGTTCCTGATCCTCAAGCAAGAGTTTGCGGAAAGGCGCCCCCGTCTCCCAGGCAGCCATAGCGTTGCGCTGCACCAGGCGGTAAGCTTCCTCGCGGCTTAAGCCCTTTTCCACCAATTTGAGCAGCACGCGCTGAGAGAAGACCAGACCCCGGGTAAGCTCCAGGTTGCGAAGCATGTTATCAGGGTACACGTAGAGATCGCGTAAAAGCTCGGTCATCTTGTAGAGCAGGTAGTCTAGCAGCGTAGTGCTATCGGGAATAATAACGCGCTCCACTGAAGAGTGGGATATGTCGCGCTCGTGCCATAGAGCCATATTCTCCATAGCCGCCAAAGCGTTGCTACGCAGGACCCGAGCCAGACCGCTTATCCGCTCGGCCACGATAGGGTTACGCTTGTGCGGCATGGCCGAAGACCCTTTCTGCCCCGGGCGGAAGGGCTCCTCTACCTCCCTTATCTCGGTGCGCTGAAGCCCCCGCACCTCTATGGCAAATTTTTCTAGAGAGCCGCCGATGAGCGCCAGCGTGGTGAGGTACTCGGCGTGCCGGTCGCGCTGCAGTATCTGCGTGGACACGCGCGCCGGCCGCAAGCCTAGGCGGCGGCAAGCCAATTCCTCCACTCGGGGATCCAGATTGGCGTAAGTCCCCACCGCTCCAGAAATCTTTCCCACGCTGACGGTCTCGATAGCGCGAGAGAGACGCTCGACTTGCCGGTCGAGCTCCGCCACCCACACCAGAAACTTAAACCCTAGGGTTATCGGCTCGGCGTGCACCCCATGGGTCCGGCCGATCATGACTGTATCGCGGTAACGCTGAGCCTGCTCCAGCACCAACTCGCGCAAGGAGAAAAGGCGGTTGAGCAGATGCTCCCCCGCCTCCTTCATCAGCAGGCCCAAAGCGGTGTCCAGCACGTCAGAAGAAGTGAGACCCAAATGGATCCAATGCGCCTTCTCTCCCACGTACTCGGAAACGCAGGTGAGAAAGGCGATAACGTCGTGATGCACTTCTTTTTCAATAGCGCGAATCCGCTCCACATCGAACCTGGCACGCTCCTTGATCTCCTCTAGGTCTTCGCGGGGGATAACCCCGAGCTCCGACCAGGCCTCGCAAACGGCCAGCTCTACCTCGAGCCACTTGCCAAACTTGTTCTCCTCTGACCATAAAACTTTCATTTCCGGGAGGGTGTAACGCGAAATCATGCTTCTCCCTTCCCCTCTATTCCCGAAGATTGTAAGCGGGCATCCTTGGCTGCCACTTCGGCAGCCAGCTCCTCCCGATAAACTTTCAGCCGCTCATGCAGCGCCGGATCGGCCAAGGCCAGCATCTGAGCGGCCAGGATACCGGCGTTGAAAGCTCCATTCACCGCCACCGTCGCCACCGGTATCCCGCGCGGCATCTGGGCTATGGAGAGTAGAGCGTCCAAACCTCCCAGCGTTCCCGCGGCTACAGGGACTCCGATCACAGGCAAAGGAGTTAAAGCAGCAAGCAAGCCGGGTAAGTGAGCCGCCCCTCCCGCGGCAGCGATAAAAACCTTCAGACCACGCTCGGTGGCCGTCCGGGCGTATTCCAGCAGTTGCAAAGGGGTGCGGTGAGCAGAAATAATCCTGACTTCAAAGGGGACTTGAAGAAGGGTAAGGGCCTCGATGGCACCTTTTACCACCGGGAGATCGGAATCACTACCCATAACCAGACCTACCAGGGGAACGTTCATTTCTAGCAATTAGCTTTCCCCCCGTGATGAAAAGAAAAAAACTCAGCCCCAGCGGCCAAATTAGCTCGGATCCTGGAGCTTACGCCTCCTCCATTCTAACAAAGGGTTAAAAAGCTTGTCAATCTAAGGCCGGCCCGGAGCTCGAAGGCTCGGAGTCGATCGGCGTTGCGCTGGCCCAGAAGAAGAGAAGACTCCGCGGCGTTAGAGGGAAGAGTTCGCCGCTTCTCGCGACTGGCGCGGGGTCTAGGGGCAACAGCCACACTCAGTTTTTCTCCCCTTGGCCTGCCTGACCCCCCATTCTCGACCGGGGAGCTCTTAAGACCCCCGGTAGCGGGCGAGAAAAAAACGTGGCTCCCGTGCTCAGGGAAGCGCCAACCAGGATGGCCAGAAAGCCCACCACCTGCCAGGGAGCAAGACGGTCACCCAAAAAGGCGTACCCGATCAGAGCAGCCACCAGCGGCTCTAGGGTGGTGAGAATGGCCGCCCGGCCTGCTTCTAATCCGCGCAAGCCGTAATTATAAAGGAAATAAGGGAAAACCGTAGCCAGCAAGGCTAAACCTCCGGCGCAGAGCAATTCCCGGGGCGTCAGCAACAAAGCGGCAAAAGAGCCTCGAGAAGCGACCGGGAACAAAACCAGGGCGGCGAAGAGAAAAGAGTAAGCAGTCACTGTAATGGGAGGGTAAGCCCGATTCAACGGTTTGCCAAAGATGCTGTACAAGGCGTAGCCGCAACCGGAAAGTAAACCGGTAGCCAGGGCGGGAAGAGAAAGGTGGAAAACCCCTGGTTCACCTATCCCGGCCACCAGCGCAGTGCCGCTGGTGGTGCAGAGCAAGGCCAATACCTTTGGAACCGAGAGGGGTTCGCGAAAGAAGATCCGGGCGAGGACGACCACAAAAGCCGGACCGGTATAAAGCATGGCGACCGCCACACTGAGCGAAGCGTGAGCTATGGTGGTGAAATAAGCCCAGTTAGGTAGAGCCAGCCCTAGCGCTCCCATCCCCGCCAGCAACGGAAGGTGCCGCCAGTCTAAGCGCAGCGTCTTTAAGCCAAAAGCAGCGAGGAGAGGGAAAAGGATGAGGGTAGCCAGCGCCGCGCGCAAAAAAACAATGGGCAGCGGGGAAAGACCAGCCGCCACCAGTTCGTGCACGAACAGACCTATGGTCCCCCACAGGGACGCCGCTAAAGCCACAGCTGCGTATTCCCGTTGTACTTATCATCACCACTCTGCGACACACAGGTAAAATACTCTGAGAGGATAGCACCCGGTTGCTTTCCAAGCCCTCTCGGCGAGCCAGCTTTCCCCCGTTCCCGCCGAAACCATCTCCACCGGCGGGTAGCGATCGACGGACATATTGTACCATGCCCAACAATTAAGAAGCAATGTATTCGGGCTGTCAACGCTCCCTTGTTTTCACCACCAGCGGCGGCAAGTGAGTTGTAACTCCGTCCCCGGTGTGGCACAATGGTTATAGCGCCTACAACCAAACTTTATAGGAGGAGGGGGAGCCCGTGGAGCGGATAAAACTCACCGCCATGACCAGCAGCTCCGGGTGAGCGGCTAAGATCGGGCCCGGGACTTTGGCCCGCATATTGCAAGATCTGCCGCTGGTGAAAGACCCGCGGCTGCTAGTAGGCATAGAGACTTCGGACGACGCCGGGGTCTACCTCCTCACCGAAGAAATCGCCCTGATTCAAACGGTAGACTTTTTCACTCCGGTGGTAGATGATCCTTTCTTTTTCGGCCAGATCGCCGCCGCCAACGCTTTGAGTGATGTTTACGCTATGGGCGGGAAGCCGCTAACCGCTCTCAATATCATTTGCTTCCCCACAGCCTGCGGTGAGCTGGAGCTATTGGCCCAGATCCTGAAAGGCGGAGCAGAAAAAGTCAAGGAAGCAGGAGCGGTGCTCCTGGGTGGGCACAGCGTGGAAGACAAGGAACCCAAGTACGGGCTGGCCGTCACTGGCATCGTGCACCCCTCCATGGTGCTCACCAACCGGGGTGCCCAGCCCGGAGACCAGCTGGTGCTCACTAAGCGCCTAGGCACCGGCATCGTGGTGACGGCGCTCAAAGCTGACCTGGCCTCGCCCGAGCTCCTGGAAGAGGTGACCCAGGAAATGGCTACCCTAAACCGAGCGGCTGCCGAGGCCATGCAGGAAGTGGGAGTAAACGCTTGCACCGATATAACCGGCTTCGGCTTGATAGGGCACGCCCTGGAGTTAGCCCGGGGCAGCCAGGTTCATCTTCGCCTTCAGGCTTCGCGGCTCCCCCTCTTTCCGCAGGTGCTCGACTTCGCCTCCATGGGATTGATCCCAGCAGGGGCTTACGCCAACCGGCAGTTCACGGCCGAGCGAGTGAAGATTTCTTCCGCCGTGCCGCCAGAATTGCAAGACCTTCTTTTCGATCCCCAAACCTCCGGGGGCTTGCTCATATCTGTTCCCGCCGATCGCCTGGGAACTCTCCTGCGCGCGCTGGAGGAAAAAGGCGTAAGGACCGCCGCCGTGGTGGGAGAAGTGCTGTGCCCATCGCAAGGAACCATCGAGGTCACTCCTTAGCTTCTACCCGGCGCCGTATCTGCCGCACCGCTCTCCAGTACCCCCATAGGCTTCCTCCAGCGTTAGCTCGAACGATGGCTAGGGCGACCTTGGGCAAAAGCCAAGGGGCAGGGTAGATCAAATAGCGCGGCTCCCAGCGAGGGCGAAACTTAGCTTTAAACTGGCGAAGCCCCTTAAACCCGTAAAAGAAATTAAAATGCTCGTAGATAAGGCGAGCAGTCTTTTCCGGCAAAGGCGCTTTGAAGCCCCCCAGCCCCGCCAGCGGCGCCAGCCCCAGACTAAAACCTTCCAAGCCCTGCTGGCGGAAATATTCCGCCAGCGCCACCAGCAGGAGCTCCATGACGCCGCTGGGAGCGGAAGGTAAACGACGCATTAAATCTATAGTCCCTACCCGGCTGCGGTAGGTGGGGACTAGATTGGCGAAGGCCACCTCCCGCCCTTCGGGGTCCACCACCACGGCCACCGGACTGTTACGCAAATACTGGTAATCGAACCAACTGAGCGCGAACCGTTTCTCGCTCCCCTGCTTGCTCCGGAGCCAGGCGTCGGAAATCTCTTTAAGGCGGTGCAACAACCTCTCTTCCAGAGGAGGTTGATAAAATTTTACCCGATAGCCCAGGCGCTCAGCGCGCCGGACGGCGTGGCGCACGCCTTTCATCTCCTTGCCTTCCAGAGTGAAGCTCTTGAGCTCTATGACTGCCTCCTCGCCGATCTTCAGAGACTCCATCCCCTCTCGATGGTACAGGGGGAGCCAGGCTTCGGTCACCTGAAAAAAGGCTGGGTGCCAGTCGTGCTGGCGACAAAAAGAATTGAAGGCGGCGATTATTTCCCCTTGCTCTTCCGGAGGCCCAACCGGGTCTCCCAGCGCCACGGCCACATTCCCCTGTACCGTATAGCCGATCACATTCCTGCCTCCGGGACCGAAAAAATAAGCTTTATCTGGCAGCAAAAGCAGAAAAGCCAGCGTGGAAGTGCCCCAGTTATTCAAGATTTCTTCCACTCGCCGAACCTCTTCCGGGCGCACCCTATGCCGGTAAAGCACCGGCCGAAAGACAAGACGAGTGCCGTAAAGCAGCACCAAAATTTCTCCGATCCATAGGGAGTCGAGAAACCACTGCGCCCGGTAAGTCCGGGGAACAGGAGAAGAACTTCCTAAGAAAAGCACTCGCGCCGTTTCCCGAGCCGAGGCGCGCCAATCAAAGTGGGCCCCGAAATGACGATCCAGCAAGTAAAAACCGAAAAAACCGTAAAGGTAAAGCAAAAGACCCAGTACGATTAAGGCTAACAGACCCTGGCGCATCGTGGCCGGGTCGCTGGCCACCGTATAGGAGCCCCGCAGGGACCAGAGGATAGCTAAAGGCAAGAGATTGACCAGAGCGGCATCGTAATCTAATCCCTTAAGTAAATGCAGAAGGGCCGACACTCCCAGAATCACGCAAGCTAACAGCCAGGCTCTACGCTTGCGTTTGGCAAGCCCCCAAGCCAACGATAGCAACGCTAAGCCGGCAAACACCGAGAGCAGCCAGCTAAAATAAATCACCCCCACCGGCAAAAACTCTCGCACGATGAGGTAGCGCACAGCGTGATGGCAAAGCCAGGAATACAGCACATTGTAAACTCCGGTGGCCGCCACCAGCAGAGCCACCAGGTAAACCAGCACTCGCTCCAACGGTTTCACCGCTTCACTCCCTTATGGAATCTATTCTCGCCACTTCCTCTTTCCTTAGCCAGTGCAAAGAGATCATACCGGCCAAAAAGGGAAACCATACGGTGATGCCCCGGTAAACAAAAGTGACCAACACCGCGTTCCCCGGCGATACTCCCAAAGAAGTGAAGGTAGCGGTCATGGCGCCTTCCACAAACCCTATACCCGAGGGAGTGATGGAGACGATGAGGAAAAGCATTCCCACGGCGTAGGTGATGAGCAACGTACCCAGAGCCAGCCTCCCTACAAAAGCCACGAAAACCGCTCCCAGCACCGCTATCCCCAAAACTTCTACCAGCAGAGCGTGCAAGCCCACCCTCCCTAAGCCGTGCGGCCTCTGGGTTAGCCAACCCGCCGCTTCGGTTAAGTGGTGCAAGAAAGTAAGGGAACGGGCCCGCCAACTGGCTCGATACCGATGGGGAACCAGAAACAGGGCCAGATCCAGCACTTTCTGGGATAATGCTAAAAGCTGACGCGGGCGCCAAATTGCTGCTAAGATTAGCAGCAATTGTGCGGCAACAAAAGCCAACAGGAGCAAAGCAGCCGTGATTTCGTAGAAGGTTAAGGTTCCTTTAATTCCCAGGTAGCTGAACACCCCCACCAGCACCAGGGCAAAGGCGCCGTAGTCGAAAAGATAAAAAAGCAGGTTTATCAGCACCGCGCGCGCCGGCGGAGCTCCCCGCTTCACGGCGTCGGCCACAATGAGGGCTGTACCAGAAAGAGAGCCTCCCGGTGTCACCAAACTGACGAAAGAACTGGCGATGACCAGTACCAGCAAGCGCCTCCACGACTCTTTGATCTCCATGGTGCAATATAAAGCGTGGTAGAAGCCGGCTAGATTGACCAGAAACAGCAGCTCCAATAGTAGCGCCACCATCACCCACAGAGGCCGACCTTGACGCAACAATAAAAGCAGCTTTTTCCCCTCCGCAAAGTGCACGGCCAGGAATAGGGCGGCCAAAAAAAGCAAAAGAGCGACTAGCAAGCGATACAAAGAGCTTACCCCCGGCAATTGTGGCAGCTATCGGTATATAGGTCGGCCCCATAGATATCGTTGGCCACCCAAGCGGGAAAGTCCTCCACCCACAGGGCGTAAATCGCCTCCGGCCCCAGTTCCGGGTAGGCTAGCAGTTCCACTTTACGCACGCAACGGCTCAAAAGCGCTCCCGCCCCTCCGTAGGTGACGAAGTAAACGGCGCGAAAGCGCTGGAGGGCTTCGCGCACCTCCGGCGAGCGATGCCCTTTGCCGATCATTCCCTTAAGACCAGCGGCCAGCAGGGGGATCGTGTAGGGATCCATGCGGCTGGAGGTGGTGGGACCCACCGCCCCTATAACCTTGCCCGGAGGAGCTGGCGTGGGACCGGTGTAATAAATCACCTGCCCCCGCAGATCTACCGGGAGCTCTTCCCCTGCTTCCAGAGTCGCAACTAGCAAACGGTGAGCAGCATCCCGGGCGGTGAGCAAGCGCCCGGAAAAGAGAACCTGCTCCCCCACTCGGAGCTCCGCAATCACTTCCTCGGTGAGTGGCGGGCACAGAACTCTAGACAAGGCCAAGCCCTCCTTTCCTTAAAGCACGGCCGCGCGGTGACGGGTAGCGTGGCAACTGAGATTCACTGCCACCGGCAGGCTGGCGATATGGCAAGGATAAGAAGCTATGTGCACCGCCAGAGCAGTAGTGTCCCCCCCCAATCCCAGGGGTCCGATTCCCAGACGGTTGAGCGCGGTCAAGAGCTCCTCCTCCAATTCCGCCTCGCCGGGATCGGGGTTGGAGCTACCTAAGGGGCGTAGGATCGCCTCTTTGGCCAGCAAGGCTGCCTTTTCCACCGTCCCTCCCAACCCCACCCCCACGACCAAAGGAGGGCAAGCATTGGGACCCGCTTGCTTAACGGCTTCCAACACCAGCGCTTTCACCCCTTCGCGGCCATCGGCCGGCCGAAGCACTTTGACCACTCCCATATTTTCGCTCCCCGCCCCTTTGGGCATAACCGTTATCCGCAAGCGATCGCCGGGAACCAGCCGGGTATGTATGACCGCTGGAGTGTTGTCGCCGGTATTAACCCGGTCCAGAGGATGACGCACCACCGAAGCTCTCAAGTAACCCTGGCGAAAGCCCTCCCGAACCCCCTGATGTACTGCCGCTTCCAGCTCCCCCTTCACCCGCACCTCTTGCCCTAACTCCAGAAACACCACCGCTATCCCTGTGTCTTGACACAGGGGTAGCCCCTCGCTTTCTGCCAGAGCTGCGTTCTCTAGTAGCCGATCCAAGACGAAACGGGCCCGAGAAAAGCTCTCCCGCTCCCGAGCCCGCCGCAACGCCGCCTTAACCTCCGGGGGAAGATAGATATTGGCCTCGCGAAAAAGCCGGGCCACCGTAACCGTGATAGTTGCTGCTTCTATTTCCCGCAAACTCCAAGCTACCTCCTAACCCAGAGTGAGTTCCTCTCCCGGCCTCAACTTCTTCCCCTCAACGCCGTAGCGCTCGGCGGCGGCTATAAAAGCATCGGGGTCTTGTTGGATGGCTGGGAAAGTGTTGTAATGGATGGGGACAACCATCTTGGGCTTTAACAGTTCCAGGGCCTGAAGGGCGTCTTCCGGGTCCATGGTATAGGTCCCCCCGATAGGCAATAAAGCCACCTCCAGACCCAATTTCCCGATGAACTCCATTTCGGCCAGCAGGGCGGTGTCTCCCGCGTGGTAGATCTTCTTCCCCCCCAGAGAGATCACCACCCCCGTAGGCATTCCCCCGTAGGTACCGTCAGGGAAGCTGGAGGAATGCCAAGCAGGAACCAGCTTAATCCATCCGCCCGCAAAGTCATACCTGCCGCCCGTGTTGAGAGAGCACACCCGCTTGGCTCCCCTGCGCTCGGCGTAGTTGGTGATCTCAAAGTTAGAAACTAGCAAAGCCCCCCGCTTGCAAAAGGTGAGCGCGTCTCCCCAGTGATCGCCGTGAGCGTGAGTCACCACCACTATGTCGGCCGCTATCTCTTCCGGGCGCGCAGCGGCCTGGGGATTTCCGGTAAGAAAAGGATCCACTATCAATCGAATCGAGCCGTCGCTCATCCACACCGCCGCGTGGCCCAGGAAACGGAGTTGCATGTGCCGCCCCCCTTCCAAGCTTTTACTCCATTTTAACTGCCGCCGGAAAAGTGATCAAGGCGAGCGGGCGGTCTAAACCTTAGTCAGCCCGTTCCCGGAGGGAGCAGGAGTTCCTCTAGACGGAGGTGCAGGGGGCGGAAGATCGCTTCCACCCCCTTGGTAAGATTGGGGAGAGGCCAGTGGCAGATCTGCCCCACGGAGAGAAGCAAGCCAAGCAAGGAAAGGACGAGAAAAACCCAGAGCTCCCGGAACATGCGGTGTTTCAACATCCGGGGCACTTCCAGATAAGCTACCAGCAGGTAAAAGCCCACTACCAAACCCACGTAAAGCATCGCCTATCGCCCACGCGACTGCAACTCGTGCATCAGTGACTTGGAGCGCAAGCCGGTGCGCCGAAGCGCAGCTTCCACCCTCACCTCCACTTCCACGGAGGGCAAGACCTCCTCCGCCCAGCGGGGCTTAAGCTCTTTCCACGCTTGGGGGTGATGCCGCCGCAGAGCCGCTCCCAGACCGAAAATATCCGCTTGCAGCTCCCGGGACCGCTGGAGCGCGCGCTCTACCTCCGCTTTGATGGCCGCGGCTTGATCCGCCTCCAGTTCCCGCATCACCTCCAGTTTACCGGGATCCAGAGGACCATCCGTCTCTATCACATTCCCCTCTTCCCTTATCTCCAACACGAACTTGGGGCTGGGGGCACTAAGAACCGGACGGATACGGGTCCGGGAGCGCAGGATATCAACGGTCACTCTACCACCTTCTCGCACTGGAAACTCTAGAGCCCCCTTCTGCACTTTTCCCTTGGCCCACAAAAGTCCCCGGCTCTCCCTCTCATCCAAAAAGCCCACCAGGCGACCCCGCCGGAAGACAGCCGTTCCCCCAGCTTTTATTTCCAAAGCCGGCTCGGGTGCCGGGTTTACGGGCTCCCGGGGATTCAACTTCTGGGTGGGGTTGCGCTCCGCCCGCAGCACCGGGCAGTAGGCTTCCTGCCCTTCTCCTAGCAGCATCTGAGTAAACTCGCCAAAAGTCACGGCGGGGAAAAGAGCGCTTCTTACTTGCTCCCGCGTGAGCGCCTCTATCCGCATAGCCGGGCAACTTTCCTGAGGATTGGGTACATCTAAAAGCTCCAGCATATCCCCCCGGACCACGAAGATGGGGTTTATCTTGCGAATCTCCACGCTGCGCTCAAAGAAATCCAGCACCTCCCCTACCCCCTGCCGTGCCACCTCTTCACTCAATAAAATCACCCGGTTTTGAGCGAAATAAGGACGCTTGGGGATCTTCAGGCATAACTCGCGCATCGCTTCGTACACGGTTTTACCGCTAGCCTGATAATTGCGAAAGCACTTAGAAGGGATGCTAGCGCCGGGGGTCATACCCCCCTGCGCCCCTCCCGCCAGAGCTCGGGGATTAAAAACTTGAGCCACCAAACGCACCTCTCCGGAAGGAGAGCGATCCACCGCCACCGCCGTGATAAAAGCCAGATCTTCCAGTTCGTGCATATCCCAGCAGCCGACCAGAAAAAAGCAGCCGCTTAGCAGCAAAAGCAGTCGGATTCGCATTATTCCCGCCTCCCATGCCTCTCCGCCGGGCGCTGGCTCCGGCCCCAGGGTGAGATCCGGAACCAATTGCGCTTAGAAGTCCCCGGGCGCACGTCCATAGCCCAGAAAGGCGCGCGGACCAGGACATCCCGGAGCTCGTAGAATTTAAGCGGAGCCAAGGGAGATAAGTAGGGAAGACCGAAAGAGCGCAGCCCTGCCAGGTGAATAAGGATAGCCAGAAGACCCACCGTTACCCCAAAAAGCCCCAAGACTGCCGCCAGGAAGAGCAAAGGAAAGCGCAGAAGGCGCATGGGCACCCCCGCCTCGTAGGAGGGAACAGTAAAAGAGGCGATGCCGGTAGCGGCCACCACGATCACCATCAAGGGAGAAACCAGCCCCGCTCTCACCGCTGCCTCGCCAATAATCAACGCTCCCACGATGCTCACCGCCTGGCCCACCTGCCGCGGCAGCCTTATGCCGGCCTCGCGCAAGAGCTCAAAGGCCACTTCCATCATGAAGGCCTCTAGGAAAGCGGGAAGCGGCACTCCCTCTCTGGCGGCCGCTAGGGAAAAAAGCAGGCGCGCCGGAATCATATCGGGATGGTAATTGGAGATGGCCACGTAAAGCGGCGAGCCCACCACGGAAAATATAAAGGCCAGATACCTTAGCCAGCGGATAGCCGTGGAGACGCCGGTTATGTGGTAATAATCCTCCGGGGTCTGCAAAAACATAGGCAGAGAAGCTGGGATGATGAGGGCGAAGGGAGTGGTATCCACCAAGATGGCCACCCTCCCCTCGGTCAGGGCTCCGCACACCCGGTCAGGGCGCTCAGTGCATACCGCCTGTGGGAAAAAAGTGTAAGGGTTATCCACAATCATCTCTTCCACGTAACGAAATCCGTAAACGGCATCCATATCGATGTGGGCGATCCGCTTCTTCACCTCTGCCACCAGAGCCGGGTTAGCCAGGCCCTTGATGTAACTCACGATCACTGCCGACTGGGTGAGACGTCCCACCACCACCTTCTCCATGACCAGATTAGGGGTTCTGAGGCGCCGGCGAATAAGCATGACATTCTCTTCCACGTCCTCGACGAACCCATCTCTAGGACCGCGCACGGTGGATTCGGTCACCGGCTCCTCGATGGCCCGGCGCTCATAGCCCCGCACGTCCAGCCCCAGAGCCCGGCTTTCTCCTTCCACAAAGAGAATAGCGCACCCCTCGGCCAAACAGGAGAATACGTCCCAGAAATTTTGCAGCTCGCAGATCTCGGCCACGGTGAGGACGTGTTCGCGCAACAGGTTCAGGTCTATCTTCCGGCTTTCCGGAACCCGAAACATAAGATTTTCTAGTATCTGGCGATTGAGCTGCGCGCGCTCAACCATGTTAGCCAGGAAGATAAGAAGCGCTCGCTTATTCCCGCTACCCAGGTAAAAGAGGCGCTCCTCGAAGTCCTCGTTGCCTTCCATGATTCTCTTTACTAGCGTTAAATTTTCCTCCAGAGAAGAGGAGATCCTGGCTTGGTAGAGCTCCGAAGGCTCCCACACCTTGCCGCCCGCCTCCTTTTCCTCACGGGAGGGAGGAGGGGGCGGCGAACCCGACCGCCGCTTACGTTTAGACTGCACCAGGAGATCTTCTAGTTTTTTTCCCATCCGCGTACCCAGAAGCATTCACCTCCTGCAAACCCCGGGCAACCGCTACCAATAAGAGCAGGCCAGTGAGAAAAAAGTTGGGAAAATCAATGGAGAGAGGGAACACCTCCGCGGAGAAAGCCACCAAATCGCTGACATTGCTCCAAGATTGCAGCGAAAGAGCCACCAGCAGCGCTCCGGTAGGAAAAATCAACGGGCGGTAAGTTTTAAGGCCCAGCCACTGGCTCAGGGCCAGAAGCCCGGCGTAAAAGAAAGTGGCCAGTTTAAAGAGCATGGCCGCCACCCAGATGGTCATGAAAAGGGCGTCTTGCCGTTCCAGAACGGGTAGGGAAGCGAAATGAATGCGACGGTAGAGGGTGAAGGCGGGAAAAAGTAATCGCCCCACCACATCGGCACCCATCGTACCAATGGAGCCTATCACCACGACCAACATGCAGCCAAAAAGGACCAGCACGGCAAATAAGCTGGTCCGCACCAAGCGCTGTCGGTCACTAACAAAAGGAGCCAGCATGAGAATCACCGCCACTTCCCCCATCCAGGCTCCCGGAGTCATCGCCCCCACCAGAGGCGGCCCCCATCCATTGGAAAGAAAGGGAAGGAAATTGTCCCAACGAATATCCTTAGCGATCAAAAGCAAAAGAAAAAAGAAGGCTGGGAGGAAAAGAGCCAGAACTATCTGGTTTACCCGACATACCACCTCCAGTCCCTGGTAGATGGCGTAACAAGCGAGGAGGGTAATAACGGAAATAAAAACTATGATTGGTGTTTCTTGCATGTAAGCGGTGGTCATGAGCTCCCCGAACTGGCGCTGAACGTAATAGGCCACGTAAAAGAAGTAGTAAACGTAAACTAAGCCGACGAGCTTGCCCCAAAAGGGCCCCAACACGCGAGGAGCGTACTGAATCACCGTTTGAGAGGGAAAACGCAGGGCCAGCGAAGCAGCCATCCACGCCACCAGCAGGCCGAAGAGCAGGGCTAAAAGGAGGGCCAGCCAGCCATCGCTGTGGGCCTTTTGCGCTACAATGCCGGGCACGAAGAGAATAGCTGTGGCCAGAACGATGCTAATCTGGAAGCCAGCCGCTTGCAAGGCAGAAATCCTGCCCTCTTCGCGCAACACCAGTCCCACTCCCCTCCCGCTTAGTATGAGCCGGAGAAAGGCGTGGAATGCGTCTTCAAGGTACCCAACGCGGCGAGCGAATACTAAAGCTAGGTGCCGGAGGGCAAGCACTTAGCAGCAAAAGTGAGACCAAGGACGGCGCCCGCAGAGAAAGCCCATCTTGCGGCCGTTGAACCGAGGGCGTATTATAAAGCTATGGGAAATAAACTCATAGCTGCCATTTGCCAGTTGCGCGTAAGCGCCGACAAAAAAGCCAATCTCTCCCGCGCCGCCGAGTTGATCCGGCACGCTCGGGATGAGGGGGCTGAATTAGTGGTTTTACCGGAAATGTTTGTCTGCCCTTACGCCAAGCAGTTTTTCCTCCTGTGCGCCGAGAGTCCCCCGCAGGGTGAAGCTTTCTCCTGGCTGAGCGCCACCGCTCGCGAGCACAAGCTTTACCTGGTCGGGGGGAGCCTGCCCGAGAGGGAAGGAGAGGTTTTGTACAACACCGCTTTCGTCTTCGATCCCCAGGGCGAATTGGTGGCCCGCTACCGCAAAAGGCGTCTCTTCGATGTCGATCTCCCCCACCTGCGTTACCGGGAATCGGAGATCTTCCGCCCGGGTCAGGAGCCCGGGCTTTTCCCCACCCCTTGGGGTAAGGTCGGGGTAGCCATCTGCTTCGACTTGCGCTTTCCCGCTCTCTTCCAGGAGTTGGCGCAGCGGGGAGCCAAGATCGTCGCCGTGCCCGCCGCCTACAACCTAATCACTGGCCCCGCTCACTGGGAGCTCCTGGTGCGCGCCCGGGCTCTGGACCAGCAGTTTTACCTCTTGGGGGCCGCCCCCGCTCGCGACTACTCGGCGCCCTACGTGACCTTCGGACATTCCCTCATTGTAGATCCCTGGGCGAAAGTGCTGGCGCGAGCCGGAGCGGAAGAAAGGGTTCTGACCGCCACCCTCGACCTAGACTATCTGGAGCGTGTCCGCCTGGAGCTCCCCCTGTCTGCCCCTTAGAGTTTCTTTTCGCGCAGATACCTCTCGGCACTCATGGCCGCTATAGCGCCATCAGCCACGGCGGTAACAATCTGGCGCAAGCTTTTCTGGCGCACATCCCCGGCGGCGAAAAGACCAGGCGTCCGGGTGGCCATCCGCTCGTCGGTGGCTATATAGCCGTGCCGGTCGAGGTCCACAAGATCCCGCACCAGCTGCGAAGCTGGCTTCACCCCCACGTAGATAAAAACCCCTTTGACGGGAAGAAAGCGGTGCTGTCCGGTGGTCACTTCTTCCAGCTCCACTCCGGTTACCTCCTGGACGCCTTTTATCTCTTTGACCTCACTGTTTAAAATTTTCTCAATTTTGGGGTTGTCTTCTACTTGCTCCTGCAGGATAGGAGTGGCGCGGAAACGGTCACGGTGGTGAATAAGATAGACCTTCTGCACAAAACGAGTGAGATAGATAGCCTCTTGTAGGGCCGAGTCGCCTCCTCCCACCACCGCCACCTCCTGGTCGCGGAAGAAGAAGCCATCGCAAATAGCGCAGTAAGACACTCCCTTGCCCCTCAAGCGGTCTTCCCCAGGCACCCCCAGCGGGCTAGGTCCGCTCCCGGTGGCCCAGATGAGAGCCCGGGCCATCATCTCCCCCCCGCGCATCCGCAGTTCAAAGCCTTTTTCCTGCAGCTGGACTCCGGCCACGTCAGCGTTTTTTATCGGCACCCCCAGGCGCTTCACTTGCTCCGCCATGCGCAAAGAGAGCTCTCCCCCGGTTATGGGCTCGGGGAAACCCGGATAATTCTCGATAAGATCGACGCTGGTCAGCTTTCCCCCGGCCAAAGCGCGCTCAATTATAAGCGTCTGGATCTTAGCCCGGGCAGCGTAGATTCCCGCGGTGAGCCCCGCCGGCCCACCGCCCACGATCACCAGATCGTAAGCCGTCATCAGCAGTTCTCCCTCCTTAAAGCCCGCGCCGCCGCCAGGATGCCCAGTAGAGCGTGTTCCTTGGTCAATCCCCCTTGGAGATAAACCGCGTAGGGCTCCCGCAACGGGGCGTCCGCCGTGAGTTCCAGCGAAGCTCCCTGCACAAAGGTTCCAGCCGCCATTACTACCTCTGCCTCGTAACCCGGCAAAGGAGCTCCTACCGGCTCCACATGAGCGTCCACCGGCGAAGCAGCCTGAATTGCCTGACAAAAGCGTAGGACCTGCTCCCGGGAACCCAGGGCTATGCCCTGCACGATATCGCTGCGAGGCTCATCGTATCCGGGCAACACCTGATAACCAAGGCGCTGGAAGAGCCGGGCAGCAAATACCGCGCCCTTGAGAGCCTGAGCGGTAGCGTGAGGAGCCAGGAAAAACCCTTGGCTCATAAGGCGTAGATAGCCGAAAGTGGGTCCTACTTCCCGTCCCAGCCCCGGGGCGGTAAGGCGGTGAGCCACCAATTCCACCAACTCTCGCCTCCCCGCCACGTAGCCCCCACTGGGCACCAGACCTCCGCCCGGATTCTTAATAAGCGAGCCGGCGCACAGGTCCGCCCCCACCGCCGGCGGCTCACTAGTCTCCACGAACTCGCCGTAGCAATTATCCACCACCACCAAAGCAGCGGGGTGCAGCCTTTTGATGAGCTTGACCAAACGAGCCAGAACCTTCAACGTGAGACCCCGCCGCCAGGCGTAGCCTCCGGAGCGTTGCAATAGCACTACCCGGGGGCGCTGAGCGCGTAAAATCGCTTCCACGCTGTCCCAGTCCGGCACACCGCCTGGACAGGCGTCAACTCCATTATACCTTACCCCCCAATCTAAAAGCGAGCCCTTGCCTTCACCCTCGATTACTTCTCGCAGGGTATCATAGGGGCTGCCCTGGAGGAAAAGCAGGAGGTCGCCCGGACGGAGAAGAGCGAAGAGGCATATCGCTACCGCCTGGGTTCCAGAGACGATTTGGGGCCGCACCAGAGCAGCCTCAGCCCCGAACACCGAGGCGTAGGCAGCTTCTAGCGCTTCTCGCCCGGCGTCGCCGTAACCGTAACCCGTGGAACCGCTTAAATGGTAGGAGCTCAGGCGCACCGAGCGGAAAGAGTTCAACACCCTTTCCTGGTTGGTCAGAGCCAGAAGGTCGATGCGGCGCCACAGCGCCGCCACCTCCGCCTCGACCTCCCGCACCAAAGCGGTGAGGTGCTCATTGTTGCTCAAAGCCGTTACCACTCCGTTGGGATTTGCCTTCCGAAACGCGCTCCAGAGAAGAGGGAGCAAAGGTGCTCACCGGACGTACCGGACTAATGGTAGAAATAGCGTGCTTATATATCATCATCTGACGCCCTTCGCTCTCAAGAATAACGGTGAAACTATCGAAGCCTCGCACCACTCCCTTTAGCTGAAAACCGTTAACCAGAAAAAGGGTGACGGAGACCCCTTCCTTACGCACCTGATTGAGAAAAGCATCCTGCAAATTGATCTGGGTCTTGCTCATAGACATTACAGCCCTCCGAATCTTTTTCTTTAGGATCTTCGTTCAAGAGGCAAAATAATCCTGCACCTGGCGCACGATTTCCTCAGCCAGGTCTTCCACCCCGGCGTGCCGGGTCACGTCCAACCAGCGGATACGCGGATCGCGCCGGAACCAGGTGAGTTGCCGCTTGGCGAAACGGCGGGTGTTGCGTTTAAGCAGGTAAAGGGCCTGCTCCCAACTCACCTCCCCCCGGAGGTAAGCAGCGATTTCCTTGTAACCTAACCCCTGCATAGAAGTGGCCTGGGGGGAAATGCCCCGCTCCAACAGCCGCCGCACCTCCTCCACCAACCCCGCAGCTATCATGGCGTCCACTCGCTGCTCGATGCGCCGGTAGAGCTCCGTCCGCGGCAGATGGAGACCGAACATCAAAACCCGGTAGGGAGGAGGCGCCTGACGCTGGAGCTCTGAAGGGGGCTTACCGGTCTGGTAATATATTTCCAGAGCGCGAACCAGGCGTTTGCGGTCGTGGGGATGTATCTTAGCCGCCGCCTGGGGATCGATAGCCCGGAGTTGCTCATAAAAGTGAGCCGTTCCCAGTCGCCTCGCCTCTTCCAGCAAGCGCTGGCGAAGTTCGCGGTTGGCTTCCACGGCCAGGGTGTAACCATCGATCACCGCCCGCAGGTAAAGAGCAGTGCCCCCCACCAGCAAGGGCCAGTGACCCCGTTGGTGAATAGCGGGGATGAGCTCCTGGACCATCGCCTGGAAAGCGCCGACGCTGAAGTGCTGGTCGGGCTCCACCACGTCGATAAGGTGATGGGGTACGCCCCGCCGCTCTTCGAGCGAAGGCTTGGCCGTGCCAATATCCATCCCCCGGTAAACCATCATGGAATCGGCGGAAATGATTTCCCCCTTTAGCCGCAAAGCCACCTCGATGGCCACCGCCGTTTTGCCGGTGGCGGTGGGCCCGGTAATAACCACCAGGGGCCAACGCTCATTCTTCACCGCTTTCTAATCACCCCGTAGGCCACCCGGGAGTGCTTCCCTCCCATTATTTCCTGAAAACCCAGGCGGGCAAACTCCGAGCTCCCTCTCCTCTCTTTGAGCACCACCCGGCGGCGAGCCACCCGGAGGGCCTGAGCCACCGCCTCCGGGCGCAAAGGCTCGCTAACCCCGAAAAGGCGCAAGGGCACCATCCCCACCGAGGCAGCTACCGGCCGACGGAAAAAGGGATCGAAGTAAACGACCTCGAAACTGTCGTCCGGGAGCTGCGAGAGGTAGTCGAGATGATCGGCGATCACCACTTCGATTCGCGCCGCCGCTCCTGCCAGAAGCGAATCGCTGGCCGCCAACTCCCGCAACCCATCCCGCACCAGCCAGGCGATTACCGCTGACCTTTCCACTCCTACCACCCTACCGGAGGGTCCGGCCCCGAAGCTCAGCAGCAAGGCTTCCGCTCCCAGGCCCAGAGTGGCGTCCAGCACCCGGTCACCCGGAGCCAATGCTGTGGCTTGCAGCAGAGCCTCCCTCTGCCCTCGTAGCCAGCGGTGCAAGCGAAGAAGAGCGGTGCCAGGGTGAAAAAATAACTCTCCTCCCTCTCCCACTATCACCGGGGCTCCCTGGCCGATAACCAGAACGGCCTCCGCCCCGCTACGCTCCCTTACCAGCGAGAGAGGGCCCCGCCGAGGCACGTACGGTGCCTCTAACCGCCGCGCCCAACAGAGCGCTTTTTCTTCCTGCTCCGGAGTGGGACGGCGAGAAGTGGTAACCACCAAACGCACTTTAACTCCTCCCCAGTCGCTGGTTGAGTTCCCGATAGGGGAAACAAATGAAGGTGGGCCGCCCGTGCGGGCAGACGGTAGGCTCCTGACAGGACAGCAACTGATCCAGGAGTTCCTGGGCCACCGGGGGGGATAAGCGATCCCCAGCCCGCACCGCTCCGTGACAAGCCATAAGCGCTAGCAACTCCCGCTCCCGATGTGGTGGAAGTAGTTTATCCCAGGCAGCGATAAGGTCTTCCAACAGGAGGCGGGCTGCCGCCAGCTCCATTTCCGCGGGGATGGCCCGCAGCAAGACCGCGTCCCTGCCAAAAGGCTCCAGCTCGAAACCGAAGCGCCGGACGCAGTCGGCCAACTCTTCTGCCTCGCGCCCCTTGAGTGGCACCAACACTGGCTCCAATAGCATCTGGCCGGGGACTCCCTGGCCCTCCGCCGCGCGAGCGTACTTTTCGAAAAGCACCCGCTCATGGGCAGCGTGTTGATCCACCACGTAAAGCCCATCCGGTCCCTGAGCTAGAAGATAAACCGGGGGGAGAAAGGCCAGATAAGTGAGGGCCGATACCGCCACCAGGGGGGAAGAAAGGAAGTAGGGAGATAGAGTCTCCGCCACTCGCTGCTCCCCGATGGCGGTTTCTTGGACAACGCTTCGCAACGAGCGCAGGGCCCGCTCCCAGGAAACGGGAGCGGCAGGAGAAGAAGGAGGCGACAACTTTGGCTTCTCCCCCCATAACGCCCGCTTCGCTGCCTCGCGGCAGAGCGAGAGCACTTCCCTTTCGTTGGCCAAGCGAACCACCGTTTTTCGAGGATGCACGTTGACGTCCACCAGCTGCGGAGGCAAGTCTAGGAAAAGCACGAACAACGGGTGTTTTCCCTCCGGCAGCAAGCGCCCAAAAGTCTCGGCCACCGCTTGAGCTATGGCGTAATGCTGCACCAGGCGGCGATTAATCACGATCACCTGATGGCGGCGGCGACCCCGGGCCAGTTGTGGCGGCCCCAGAAAACCGTTTACTCTCAGCTCTCCTCGTTCCGCCTGTAAAGGGCGAAGGGCCGCAGCAATTTCCGCCCCGTAGATGGCCGTGAGCGCCGGCAACAACCCGGTACCGGGCGTGTGGAAGACCTCGCGCTCCGCCAGCCAGAAGCGGAAAGAAACCTCGGGCCAGGCCAGAGCCAGGTGCTGGAGGAAATCGCTAACCAAGCCGCTTTCCGTGCGCCAAGAGCTTAAAAACTTACGGCGGGCCGGCACGTTAAAAAAGAGCTCGCGCACCGTCACTTGCGTGCCTGCCGGAGCTCCCACCGCTTCCAGGCGCAGCACCTCTCCCCCCGCTATTTCTATCAGGGTTCCCTCCTCCGCCGTCGGCTCCCTGGTCTTCATGATCAAGCGCGAAACAGCCGCTATACTGGGCAACGCTTCGCCCCGAAAACCGAGGGACAAAATCCTCTCCAGGTCGGCAGCCGTGGCGATTTTGCTGGTGGCATGGCGTTGAAAAGCCAGCGGCACATCCTCAGCCGCCAGGCCGTGACCGTCGTCGGTAACCGTTATCGAGTGAAAATCCTTCTCTATCTGTACCACCACCTGGCGGGCCTGAGCGTCCAGAGCGTTCTCCACTAACTCCTTGACTACGGAAATCGGACGCTCTATCACCTCCCCAGCGGCCACCAGGCTGACCGTATCTGGATCAAGCACCTTAATTTTAGCCACGGCGCCCTCCCCCTTGCTTTCGCCTCTCCTCTCGCAAACGTTCCTGCCATTCAGCCAATAGATTCAGCGCTTTAAGGGGTGTGAGTTGGTCCAGGTCGAGGCGGGAGAGCTCCGCCAGCAAAGGATGCTCCCACCCTCCGGAGAAGAGATCCAATTGGATCACGCGACGCCCCTTGCCCTCAGCAACGGGGCGATGGTTCTCCAACTCTTCCAGAATCTCGCCGGCGCGCTGCACGACCTCCGGCGGTAACCCGGCTAGAGCCGCCACGTGCAAACCATAGCTGCGATCCGCCTTGCCCGGCAACACCCGGTAAAGAAAACTTACCTTATCCCCCTCTTCACGCACCGCCACATGCAAATTAAACACCCCGGGATAGCGCTCCAAATCGGTGAGCTCGTGATAGTGAGTGGAGAAGAGAGTCTTGGGACGCAGCCGATACACCAGGAACTCCACCATGGAACGGGCCAGGCTCATACCGTCGTAGGTACTGGTGCCCCTACCTACCTCGTCCATGACCACCAGGCTCCGGGAGGTGGCTTGGGTTAATATGGTCCGACACTCTCCCATTTCCACCATAAAGGTGCTCTGCCCCCCGTAAAGGTTATCGGCAGCACCCACCCGAGTGAAAATGCGATCCACCACCCCGATTTCCGCTTCGGCAGCTGGAACGTAACTGCCCATCTGGGCCATCAGCACTATTAGCGCTACCTGCCGCATATAGGTGCTCTTGCCGCCCATATTGGGACCGGTGATGATGGCTAAGCGGCGCTCTCCACCCAATAGCGTGTCGTTTGGAACAAAGTTACCGGGACCGAGAGCACGCTCCACTACTGGATGACGGCCCTCTCTGATCCGAATAAGATCGGACGACAGAATCCGCGGGCGCACGTAACGGCCCTTGACAGCCGCTACCGCTAGCCCGGCCAAGGCATCGATCTGGCCCAGGGCGCGCGCCGCTCGCAATAGGCGGTCGAGGTGGGCCTGCACCCGCTCCCGCACCTGGCAGAAGAGCTCGTATTCCAGAGAGCAGAGGCGCTCCTCGGCTCCTAGCACCATTTCCTCGTATTGCTTAAGTTCCGGGGTCACGAACCGCTCCGCCTGAGCTAAAGTTTGGCGTCGCTGATAGTCAGGAGGAACCAGATGCAGGTTAGCCCTGGTAACTTCTAGGTAATAACCGAATACCCGGTTATAGCCCACTTTTAGCGATTTGATACCTGTGCGCTCCCGCTCTTTGGCTTCCAGCGCTGCCAGGTACTCGCGACCGTCGCGGCGCAGAGCGCGCAAACGATCCACTTCCGGATTATACCCGTCCTTGATTATTCCGCCCTCTTGGAGACCAGCCGGAGGGTCTGGTGCCACCGCTTCCTCAATAAGAACGGCCACCTCCTCCACCCCTGCCAACCGATCCCGGAGCTCCCCCAACAAGCCCGTGGCCGGCGAGAGCTTCTCCCGCACCTCTCCCGCCAGCAGCAGGGCCTCTTTAAGCAAGAGGAGGTCGCGAGCTCCGGCCAGCCCCAGGGAGAGCCGCGAGGCCAGGCGCTCCACATCTCCCATCTTCTTAAGGCGGCTCCTAAGTTCCTCTAAAATGATGGGCTGCTCCACCAGATAAGTCACCGCTTCCAGCCGCCTCTCGATGGCCTCCGGATCAAGTAGGGGCTGCTCGATCCAATCGCGCAAGCGCCGCCCGCCCATACCTGTCAGAGTATAATCCAGCACCTCCAGCAACGTGCCCTTCCTTCCGCCATCAATTAGAGAGCGGGTCAATTCTAAATTGCGCCGGGTAGCGGCGTCCAGGAGCATAAAACCAGTGGGGCGGTACCAGCTAACCCGGTGCAGGTGTTTGAGTTCCCGCTTCTGCGTCTCCGAGAGATAGGAAGCCAGCACCCCGGCTGCCAACAGAGCTGCTTCCGCCTGCTCCCCTTCCCAGTCAAGGTCTGCCAAAGCCGCCCGAGCTCGCTCCAAGTCACGGAAACAGTCCTGGGGACGAAAGGTGAGGGCCGCCGAAGGCACCGCTGAGCGCACCAATTGGTGCAGCGCTTCGTTCCCCTCCGGTAAGACCACTTCCACCGGCTGAAGCCGGTACAGCTCATCCACCAGCTGATCGGTAACTCCTGTCCCCTCCAGCGAAGTAGCGCGAAATTCCCCGGTGCCCAATTCGGCCACCGCAACGCCGTAGCCATGAGCCCGAACCGGAGCCACGGCCACGAGGTATTGATGGACACTCTTATCTGCCGTTTCACCCTCCAGGAAAGTTCCCGGAGTGATGATCCTGGTCACACCCCGCCGCACGATCCCCTTGGCCTGCGATGGGACTTCTAATTGCTCACACAGAGCTACTTTGAACCCCTGGCTCACCAAGCGAGCGATATAAACTGCTGCGCTGTGGCAAGGAACGCCGCACATAGGAACGCGCCCCAGGGACCCAGCGTCGCGGGAAGTTAATACCACCTCCAACACGGGAGCCGCCTTCACCGCGTCCTCAAAAAATAGCTCGTAAAAATCACCTAGGTGAAAGAAGAGGATGGCATCGGGATGCTGCTGTTTTATTTCCATGTACTGCCGCATCATTGGCGTGAGATTGCTCATCCTGATCCCGCCCCCTTCTCCCCCATTATAACAAAGCGGAGGGGTGTTCCCTCCGCTCCTGTTAAGCTGCCGTAAGCGAGGACTTACTTCACTTCTACGCTAGCGCCGGCCTCTTCGAGCTTTTTCTTGATGGTCTCCGCCTCTTCTTTACTCACCTTCTCCTTAACCGGCTTCGGAGCATTATCCACTAGATCCTTAGCCTCTTTTAGACCCAGGCCAGTGACCTCCCGCACCACCTTTATGACGTTGATCTTTTTGTCCCCGGCCGCAGTGAGGATCACATCGAATTCAGTCTTCTCTTCCTCCGCCGCTGCCGCTGGGGCCGCCGCTGCCGGGGCCGCTGCCACGGCCACCGGGGCCGCTGCCGTAACCCCGAACTCTTCTTCTAAGGCTTTTACCAGATCGGCCAATTCCACCACGGTGAGACCTTTGATGGCCTCAATAATTTCTGCCACTTTGGACATAGCTTACGCAACCTCCTTAAATCTAATTAGCTTTAGCTGGCGGTAGCGCGTTTTTCCCGCACCGCTTCCAGCACGTAGACCAACTGGCGGATAGGACCGCTCAGCACCCCCACCAAACCATATAAGGGGCCCTTCATACCCCCCACCACCTTGGCGATCAGCACCTCGTAGGGCGGCAGGTCGGATAAGGCCTTGACCTGCTCGGCAGTCAGGTGCTTACGGCCCAGCACTCCCCCCTTGATCTCCAGCAGTTTAAACTCCTTATTGAAATCGGTGAGCACCTTAGCCGTCGCCACCGGATCGCCGAAACAGAAAACCAGGGAAATCGGACCTTTGAGGAAAGGAACGAGCTCCTCAAGCCCCACTTCTTGGGCGGCGATGCGAGCCAGCGTGTGCTTGGCCACCTTTAACTGCCCCTGCTGAGCGCGCAGGCGGCGACGCAATTCGGTGATTTGGGCCACCGGAATGCCAGTGTGATCGGCCACAAACACCGCTTCGGCCTTCCGCAAGCGCTCCCGGAGCTCATCCACCATTTCTTGTTTCTGCATCCGTGTTATCCTCAATCGGACCTCACCTCCTTCCCGAGGAAAAACACAAACAAAGAGGCGGAATCCAACCGAGATCCCGCCTCTGCCAAGGCTAAATATACCTTTGTGCTCAACGGCCTCGGTTGGCGGCTACAAGCCTTTAAGTTCTTAACCGATAAGAACACCAACGGTCTCAGGCTCGCTATTTACTTGTAGGCTGGCAATTAGGCCGCCAACACCCGCAGAGGGTTCACCTTCACCCCCGGCCCCATGGTGGAAGACACGGTGATGCTACGCAGGTATTGCCCTTTGGCCGCCGCGGGCTTGGCCCGGAGCAAAGCTTCGATCAGCGCCTTTAAATTCTCCAGCAATTGCTCGGTGGTAAAACTCACCGTGCCGATGGGAACATGCACAATCCCTGCTTTATCGGTACGGTACTCCACCCTTCCGGCCTTCGCCTCGGCCACCGCCTGAGCCACATCGAAGGTCACGGTGCCCGTTTTGGGGTTGGGCATAAGCCCTCGGGGACCCAGGATGCGACCGATCCGGCCCACCGCCGCCATAATATCTGGCGTGGCTATGGCTACGTCGAAATCCATCCAGCCTTTTTGAATGCGCTCGATTAAATCCTCAGCTCCCACGTAATCGGCCCCGGCCGCTTCCGCCTCCTTGGCCTTCTCGCCTCGGGCAAAGACCAACACCCGCTTCGTCTTGCCCGTGCCGTGCGGCAGCACCAGGGCCCCTCGAACCTGCTGATCAGCGTGGCGGGGGTCCACTCCCAGCCGCACCGCCACCTCCACCGTCTCCTCAAACTTGGCCGTGGCCAGGCGCTTCACCAACTCTAGCGCCTCTTGGGGATCGTAAAGCTTATTGGGGTCTACTTGCTTCTTGGCTTCCAAATACCGCTTGCCATGTTTGGCCAACATTCTTCGCCTCCTTGTGGTATTAGCGGAGAAACTTCCCCTCCCACCGCTTGCCGCTTTAGTCTTCCACGATCTCTATGCCCATGCTCCGCGCCGTGCCTTCGATCAAACGCATGGCGGCCTCCACGGAGTTGGCGTTGAGATCGGGCATTTTCAATTCCGCTATCTGCCGCACCTGAGAACGCTTAACCTTGGCCACTTTGATCTTACCGGGCTCCTTAGAAGCCGTCTCTATGCCCGCCGCCTGCTTCAGCAACACCGAAGCAGGAGGAGTTTTGCAGATAAACGAGAAAGAGCGGTCTTCGTAGATGGTTATTTCCACGGGGATTATCGTTCCCGCCTGAGCCGCCGTCCGGTCGTTGAACTCCTTGACGAAAGCCATAATATTTACCCCGTGTTGGCCCAGGGCCGGACCCACCGGAGGAGCGGGCGAAGCCTTACCGGCCGGAATCTGGAGCTTGACAATTGCCTGTACCTTCTTGGCCAAAGGTTTTCCCTCCACCTACTAGCTTAAAATTAAATTTTTTCTACCTGGGCGTAATCGAGTTCGATAGGAGTTTCACGGCCAAACATAGAGATCATCACTCTTAGTTTGGCTTTCTCAGCATTGACTTCCTCCACTACCCCGGAAAAATTCTGAAAAGGACCAGAGATAACCCGCACCTTTTCTCCCGGCGCTACGTCCAAGCGGAAGCGCGGCGTTTCGCCTCGCGCCCGCTTTAAAATCTCCTCGACTTCCTCCTCAGTCAAAGGGATGGGCTTGTTGCCCCCTCCCACGAACCCGGTCACACCTGGGGTGTTACGCACCACGTACCAGGATTCATCGGTCAAAATCATTTCCACTAAGATGTAGCCTGGGAAAATGCGCCGCTTGGTGATCTTTTTCTTGCCATCTTTAATTTCAATTTCGTCTTCTTCCGGGATTACGATGTTGAATATCTTGTCTTCCATGTTCATGGAAGCTATTCGCTTTTCCAGATTGGCTTTGACCTTGTTCTCGTACCCCGAATAGGTATGTATAACGTACCAGCGCCTCTCGCTCACCGCCAGGGGTAAGGCCCCCCACACCTCCTCCAAGCTACACCTTAAGGATAAAACGCAGGATTTGACTAAACACCGAGTCGGCTAGCCATATTATCAATGTGACCATAGCCACCGCCACTAGCACCACGCCAGTATAGACAAGCACTTGCTTGCGCGTGGGCCAGTACACCTTTTTAAGTTCTTGCCAAACGCTGAGAAGAAACTCCCGGGTCTTAGTTATGCTACCCTGCAAATCGAACTTCTTCTTAGGTGCGGCTTTGGTTTTAACCGCAGCTTTACCCTTCTCCGGCACGACGCGGGGAGTTCCTTTGCGATCGTTCTCTTTGCCCGCTTTGGCTCTAGGACGTCGGAGTGGCACCAACTTATCGCTACCGGGAAGCGAGTTTTTAGTTTCATTTTTTCCAGGTTTGGCCATATTTATTATCTCCCGCCCTAAATCCAGACTACTTGGTCTCACGATGCAGGGTATGAACGCGACACCACGGGCAATACTTCCTGAGCTCCAGGCGGCCAGGATCGTTACGCTTGTTCTTGGTGGTGGTGTAGTTGCGCCGCTTGCACTCGGTGCACTCCAGCGTGATAATTACCCGCATAAGCCTTCTGTCACCCGCCCTTTAAAGCAAAATAAGAGGGGAAAACACTCTTTCACCTTTTTGCCCCTCTCAGGGTGCCGTCAGCGACCCTCCCCCACCCTTTAGGGTGGGCTTCCCGGCAGCTATTCGTAATTTAGCATACGTATATCCCGCTGTCAACCTCAAATTGGCTCTAGTGCGCGTCAAGGGTTAGTAGGTGAAAGTCGTGGCCATCGGTGATCAATTCGCTGATTTTTCCCCCCGCAAAAAGAAGGATCTACTCCACCAAAGGTTGAACCGAAGTAAATTGAAAGTTTTCGCTTCTATAATAATGAGACCTCGCTCCCCCTTGCTCTTCCTTTCCAGCTCAAAAAGTTGTCTGCGAGGGGCGAGGTCTCCTCCTTATGAGCCTCCTCCGTTACCTGCTGAATTTTACGCTCTCCCGGCCCCCGCTAAGAAAGGGACCAGCTACACCTTGAAGCGAGCCACTTGGCCCTCCACCCTCTTGGCCACCTCCAGCACCTGCTGGGCACCGGCGGCTATTTCTTCGGTGGAGGCAGACAGTTCTTCGGCCGAAGCCGATATTTCCTCCGCCGAGGCGGAAATCGCCTCGGCTTCCCGGTAGGTGGCTTCGATCATGGGAGCCATGCCTCCCACCGCACCAAGGATCTCGTCAAAGGAACTAATGGTGTGCTCCACGTTCTCCAGTTGGCTGGCCATCTGTCGGCCCACATCTTCGGAAGTGGTCACCACCGCGCCCGTCTCCTCGTTGATATGGCGCAAAAGTTCCCTTATCTTGTCCGAGGAAGCCCTGGACTGCTCGGCCAGCTTACGCACCTCCTCCGCCACCACCGCGAAGCCCCGTCCCGCCTCTCCGGCCCGCGCCGCTTCGATGGCGGCGTTCAAGGCGAGCAAATTGGTCTGGTCCGCTATCTCGTTGATAACTTCCAGGATGTTACCCGCCTGGCCGACGGAGTTTTTCAGAGATTCTAGCTTCTTGGCTACCGTACCGAAGGCTTCCCGCACCTTTCTTATGGAGGCGATGAGTTCGTCGAGCTCCTGCTTCCCCGCCTGAGCCAGGCGCGCCGTTCCCTCACTACTGGCCTTGGCCTGAGCGAGCCCGGTATTGATCTGCTCCAAACTGGAAGCCGCCTGCTGGGTGGCCTTGGCCACCTCGCCGGAAGAGGAAGCAATTTCCTCCGAAGTGGCGCTCAGAGCTTCCGAGCTCGCGGTTAGGGTTTGAACATCGCTTCGGAGCTGGGAAAGAAGGGGACGCATTTTGGCCTGCAGGGTTTTTAAAGCTTGGGCCATCTTGCCTATCTCGTCTTGGGCCTGCAGGTACTTTTCGGGAACTTCAGCTGTGAAATCCCCCTCGGCCAGCAGTCCCAAATGCTTAGCGGTCGCGGCAATGCCCGCGGTTATGTTGCGCGCGAAGAACCACACCAGGGCCAGGACCAATCCTATGACCAGGGCGCTTAGCAAGATCACGGCGCGGGTGAGTCCGGCCGTCTTCTCCAGCACCTCCCCGGTGGGCACGTTGATCCCTATGGACCAGCCGGCGGTCTTAATGGGGGCGAAGCCCAGATACTTCTTTTCCCCCTGGTAGGTATAAAGCCCCACGCCTTCCTCTCCTCGCGCCATGCGCGATTGCACCGCCGCCAGGGAAGCCAAGCTGGAGTCGGTCTTGGCCTTTTCGATGAAGTTGGCCTGCTCCAGCACCAGCTTGCGGTCCTTATGGGCTACAATTTTGCCCGCACCGTCGAGCATGAACCCGTAGCCGGTGCGGCCGTAATTGATGGAGGAAACAAAGGCGTTAAACTTCTCCGCGTCCAGAGCCGCCAGCAGCACCCCGGCGATCTCGCCCGTCTGGTAAGAGCGGATAGGCGCGGCGATGGGCAAGACCGCCGTCTGATCCACCTTGCTGATCACGGTGGTGCTGACGTTGGTCTGCCCGGCCAGGGCCTTCTTGAAGTATTCCCGATCTCCTAGATAGACGCGGCTCCCGTCCTGGTAAACGGCGTTTCCTTCCTTGTCAATGACGGCCAGCCGTTTGAAGCCTAGTTCCTTCGAGCGCTCCAGCTCTTCCCGCAGAAGCGCCAGCTTCTCCTCCAGCGTGGAGGCGCGGTCGCCCGAGTGCCCGCGGATGATGTTGCGGTTGGCGATGTCCTCGACGAGGCGCATCTGCGCCTGGAGTTGCGTGTCCACGGTTTGAGCCGCCTGCTTGGCTGTCTTGTGCAGAGCTTCTAGAGCCTGCGCTTCCAAAGCCTTGCTGGCCTGCTTCCAGCTGGCGTAGGCCAGCGCCAGGCAACCCAGGAAGACAATGAGTCCAAAAAGAACAGTCATTTTGGTGCGCAAACTTCCTCTCAGCACTCCAAGCTTCAACCCTTTCATCCCTTACCTCCGCTCCGCCCAAAGGCGGAGCTCTTTAAACCCCCTCTCGGCTGCAAAGTTTTGCTTTTAGGCAAATATCGAGTCAACCAGGAAGAAATTGAGTCTTCCCAGCACAATCTTTCGACTTTCGGCATTGGGGTCGGAGACGCCGGGTTTTTAAGAACTTAATTGAAAAAGAAGCGCCAAAGCTGCAGACAGCGCAAGGCCATCCCTTTGTCCAGAGGCCGGTTGCCGCTACCGCACTTGGGAGACATCACGCAGGAGGGACAGCCATCTTCGCACCGGCAGGAGGAGACCAACTCCAGGGCCACTTCCAGCAGCTGGGGGAAAGAAGCGAATAGACGCTCGCAAATGCCTGATCCACCTGGGAAAGCGTCGTAGAGGAAAATACCCGGTCTGCCCGTTTGGGGATGGTAAAGCGTGCTCAAACCACCGAGATCCCAGCGATCGGCCATGGTGAGGCAAGGGGCCGCCGCGATCAAGAGATGTTCCACAGCGTGCAGCGCCCCCGCAGGATCGCCCGGACCGGCTTCCGCCAGCAAACCCGGGGATAGAGAAAGCCACAACCCCGAAGTGGCGAAGCGCACCGTCGGTGCGTGGGGCAGAGGATAGCAGATCCCCTCTCCCCGGTCGTTCACGCGTCTCTCCACGTACTCCAGCACTTTCTCCATCACCGCCACCTCCCCGTGGGCAAGGAGCAGCCGTTCCCGGAGAAGTTCCCCAGCCACCTGCCCCAGAGAAACATCCACCAAGCGCCGGGCTTCGGTATAGCAGTTCAGTGGGGCCGGACCCAAGAAGATGCAGCGCCGATCCAGATCTTGACGCAGCACCCGATAAGCCCGTCCCTGATGCAAGTAAATGGCTCCAGGGTAGAGCTCCAGGCAGGCGCGGCGGTACTCCACTTCTTCCAGCACTTCCCCTTCGTGGAGCAGCCGCACCCCTCCTTCGGCAAAGGCGTCCAGGGATATTTGTAGCGCCGGCGGGGCGGTCTCCGCGCTCACGTACCCGCGCCGAGTCCGGTGTAAAAAGCCTTTCTGCTCTAATTCTTCCAGGCAGCGAGCGGTGGCGGATCCGAACCAGGAAGCGTCGGCCGGCGCCAAGGGAAGCTCATCGGCCGCGCAACGCAAATGCTGAAGCAGCACGTGAGGGTTATCCCGGGGGATCACCGCCTGCTCCAGAGGGGCAGAGAACAGGCGCTGAGGATGACGGGCGAAATACTGGTTTAAAGGCTCCTCGGTGGCCAGCAGCATCACCACCGAATCGCGGGTGCCGCGCCCTGCCCGGCCGGCCTGCTGGCGGAAAGAGGCCACTGTGCCAGGATAACCCACCATCAGCACCGCGTCCAATCCGCCCAGATCCACGCCGAGCTCCATGGCGTTGGTGGTTACCACTCCGCGGAGCTCGCCCCGCTTCAAGCGAGACTCGATCGCCCGCCGCACCGCGGCAGGGTAGCCGGCCCGGTAAGGGCTAACCCCTTTCGCCTCTCCCCCGGCCCAGAGGGCAATGAGTTCCGCCAGCTTGCGCGAACCGGTAAAGCACAGCACCTGCCACCCTTCTTCCACGCAGGCGGTTAGCAAGCGCGCCGCCTGGACGAAGGGAGAGTGGGTAGAACAGAGAGCGGTATTAAGGACCAAGTAACGCTTGCGGCCACGCGCCGCCCCGTCCCCCTCCACTACCAGGAAATCCTTACCAATAAGCCTTGCCGCGTGCAGGGCCGGATCGGCCATGGTAGCGGAAGCCAGGATAAACTGGGGATCGGCTCCGTAGCGTTGGAGCAGCCGGCGCAGGCGGCGGAAGAAATAGGCCACGTGGGCACCGAAAATCCCCCGGTACCAGTGAGCTTCGTCCACCACCACGAAACGAAGATGGGACCAAAAGCGCGCCCATTGGTGGTGGAAGCGCAAATAACAGTGCATAGCGTGAGGGTTGCTGAGGATCAAGCGGGAAGAATATCTTATTCCCCGGCGCTGGTGCCCCGGCGTGTCGCCATCGTAAACGGCGGGATGCAGTCCACCCTCCAACTCCTTATCCAACCGCTTAAGGAAGGCCAGTTGATCGTAAGCCAGCGCCTTCAGCGGGTAGAGAAAGAGAGCAGTGGCCTCTTTTTCCTGAAGCAGCCTTTCCAGCACTGGCAAGCTAAAGGCCAGCGTCTTGCCAGAAGAGGTGGGCGTGACCAGCACCACGTTCTCCCCTCGGCGCGCACAGCGCAAAACTTCCGCCTGGTGGCGGTAAAGCCGCCAGCCCTGCCGGGACAACCAGCGATCCAACTCTGGCGGTAGCGGTGGAGTTATGGTGTCCCAAACCGGTTCCTGAGCCGGCTCCTCCCACTCCGCCACCAACTGCCTGCCCTCTCCCGGCACGCAGCGCAGCAACTCCTGGAGATCGCGGCTAAACTTCGCCTTGATCTTTACCGTCGCCATTCCTGCGTTTCACCTCTCCCAGCCGCACCAGCACGCAAGCCAAAACCACCGCGCTCCAAAAGAGGCAGAAAAGCCCTATCGCCCAACTGTATCCCAACAACTCACCCATAGGGGATAACTTAGCCGGAAACTGGCTTTTTCCTGCCTCCGAGTTGCACCGGCGGGTCCGGTAGGCTAAATTTTAGGAGAGGGGGAACGCTATGGCTAGTATCTGGGAAAGCCCGGTGCAGTATTTGAAAGGAGTAGGCCCCCAGCGTGCCCGCTGGCTGGCCCGACTGGGGATCAAGACGGTAGGTGATCTCTTGTACCACTTGCCCCGGCGCTATGAAAATCGCTCTTGCGACCGGCCCCTATTCACCTTAGCTGAAGGCGACACCGCCACCCTCAAAGGGGTAGTCCTCCTGGCCGAAGAGATCACCGCCCGCACCGGGTTGAAATTAGTGCGAGCCACGCTGGAGCATCCCGAAGGAACTTTCTGCGCGGTCTGGTTTAATCAGACTTATCTAACCCGGATGCTAAAGCCAGGCACTCAGATCACGGTCACCGGCAAAGTGAAACGGGTACTGGGGACGGTAGAAATCCAGGTGGCTGACTTCAGCTTAGGGGAAGAGCCAACCCCGGCCGGCGGGGAGCGTTGGATTCCCATTTACCCGCTCACAGAAAAGCTCTCGCAGCGCTCCCTCCGCACCGTGATCCTCCGCGCTCTAGAAGAAAACGCCAACCAACTCCCCGAGCTCCTACCCCTCTCCCTCCTGGAGCGAGGCTTCCCCCCCCGTTCCCGAGCTCTTCGGGAAGTCCATTTCCCCTCGGATCCGGAGCAAGCGGCGCAAGCCCGCGAGCGGCTAGCTCTGGAAGAGCTCTTCCTCCTTCAACTGGCCCTGGCTCAGCGCCGACGCCGCGTCATCCGGCAGCGAAAACCCCGGCCCTGTCGACCCGACGGGGAGTTGGTGCGAAAGTTCATGGAAAACTTGCCTTTTGAGCTCACGCCGGCCCAGCAAAGAGTCTGGAGAGAAATCACCCAGGACATGGAATCTCCCTTCCCTATGCACCGGCTATTGCAGGGCGATGTGGGAGCTGGTAAAACTGTGGTGGCCGCCCTGGCTTTGGTCAAGGCGGTGGAAAACGGCAAGCAGGCCGCGCTTATGGCTCCCACCGAGGTTCTGGCCGAACAGCACTACTTAAACCTTTATCCTTTGCTAGAAAAAATAGGAATCAAAGTGGGTTTACTTACCGGCAACCGCAAAAAAGAAGCGCGGCAGCAATTACTGATGGATCTGGCCCAGGGAGAGCTAGATGTGATTATTGGCACGCACGCTTTAATTCAGGAAAAAGTCCGTTTTCACTGCCTAGGACTGGTGGTGGTGGACGAGCAACATCGTTTCGGCGTGCGCCAGCGCACCACCCTGCGGAGCAAAGGCCAGTCTCCCGATGTCCTGGTCATGACCGCCACTCCCATTCCTCGCACCCTGGCCCTGACCTTATACGGCGATCTAGATCTCAGCGTTATCGACACCCTGCCTCCGGGCAGACAAGCGGTGCAAACCATCTGGGTCAAGCCCGGAACCCTCCCCCGACTCTACCACTTCATCCGGCAGGAAGCGGAAAAGGGGAACCAGGCCTTTTTCATCTGCCCCCTAATTGAAGAATCAGAGCAACTCGCGGCTCAGGCCGCCAGCAAACTGGCGGAAGAACTGCGGCAATATTTCCCTTCCGCCGCTATCGGGTTGCTGCACGGGCGGCTGAAGCTGGAAGAAAAAGAGCGGGTAATGGCCGCTTTTCGCCAGGGAACCATCCGGTTCCTGGTGAGCACCACCGTAGTCGAAGTGGGAGTGGATGTGCCCAACGCCACTGTAATGGTGATTTACGACGCCGACCGCTTTGGGTTGGCCCAACTCCACCAGCTGCGCGGACGGGTGGGACGGAGCTCCAAACCCTCCTACTGCATTTTGGTGGCCGACAAGGTCAACCCGGAGGCCCGCGCTCGTCTCCAGGCCTTCATCAACCTTCGCGACGGCTTCGCTCTGGCGGAAGAGGATCTGCGGCTCCGGGGTCCGGGAGAGTTCTTCGGCTTGCGTCAGTCGGGGCTACCCGAACTTAAAGTGGCCGACCTGCTACGCGACCACCGGCTTCTCCTGGTGGCCCGGGAAGCTGCTCAGCAATTTTTAGAAAATGATCCCAATTTGTCCTCTAACCTAGGAAAAGAGTTGCGCCAGGAGCTCGCCCAGCGCTTCGCGGCTTTTAAGGATCTGGTCGGCTAAGCCTTATCCACAAACCGGTTGGCGCCGCTTAAAAATTTACCGCGTATGACTCCTCCAACGCCTACGAACAATAAGACCAGAAAGCACGGAGGGGGTGAAAAGAAATGGCTCAAGGCCAGCGTACCAACCGGGTGCTGGTGCCCGAGGCGCGGGCGGCTCTGGATCAGATGAAGTGGGAAATCGCCCGTGAAGTGGGCATCAACCTACCGCCCGGAAGCTACCTCGGTGACGTCCCGTCCCGGATGAACGGGGCCATCGGGGGGCACATGGTCCGCCGGATGATTCTGGAATACCAGCGCAACCTGGCGGCCAATGTCCTGGGCACCACCCGCTAACGTACCCTTTACCCGCGGGTGGAGAAGGTTGAACTCGGCAGCAGCCTCTCCGCCCGCGGTTTTAATATAGATACATCCCCGTGTCCTCTGGGTTCATCCCCGGATGCAGAGCCACCGCCAAACCGCCGGCCAGGATGCGGGCCGTATTTTGCACCAGAGTGTCTATCTCCTTGGGAGTGACCATCAATCGTCCTCCAAAAGGAGCCAGGAGTTGATCCAGCACTCGTTGTACCACTTCCGGATGCAGACAGCGGTACACCTCCTGCAAGCGGGGATGGCGTTTGAGTTCTTCCCACAGTTTTTCCATAGCGTCTTGCGCGATGAAAGCAGCGTGCACCACCGTGGGGACCCCAACGGCTATTACGGGTACCCCCATAATCTCCCTAGTAATGCCAGTACGGTCGCTGCCGATTCCGGAGCCCGGATTGATCCCGGTATCGGCCAATTGGATGCTGGTAGCTATGCGCGACACGCTGCGAGCCGCCAGAGCGTCCACGGTGATAACCACGTCCGGCCGGATTTTCTCCACCACCCCGCGGATGATCTCGGCCGTTTCGATGCCTGTGATTCCCAGCACTCCCGGGGCCAGAGCGCTAACCTCACGCAGTCCCCCTTGGAGCTCCTGGGGGACATAGTGAAAGAGGTGACGGGTGACCAGCGTGTAGTCAACCGTGCGGGGGCCCAGCGCGTCTGGAGTGGCATGCCAGTTCCCCAGACCCACTACGAGGGCGCTAGCCGTCTCCGGCAGATCCTGAAGCAGAAGGCGAAGTTTTTCCCCCACCAGCTTGATGAGCTCCTGATGCACCTGCCGGTTATTGTCTAGCAGGGCAGGCGACTCCACCGTGATATAGGTTCCCCGGGGCTTTTCCATGGCGCGTTCTCCTTCCTCTGTTTCCACCCGCACCACGGTAACCAGCGCGTAAGGAAGCTCTTCCCGGGTAACCTTCACCCCCGGAATCTCTTTACCCGTTCGCGCTCGAGCCAGGTCGTGGGCTTCGATAGCCAGATCTAGCACTTTATTACCTCCCCGGCGTTCCTTTACCTATTTTTTCGCCTTATATAGTTTTCTATTCCCTCTGACAAAAAAACCTGGATTCTGCCTTCTTCGCTCATCCAGCGCAGGACTTAATTCCTATAGCTAGCCAGGATTTACGTCTCCTATTCTTTCCGACTATAATTTAAGAAAAAAAGAAGCCGAATATTTAAACGAGGCGGTACCCATGCGAATAACTGGCGGATCCGCTAAGCGCTGTCGCCTGGCCAGCCCCAAAGGGAAAAAGACCAGACCCACCTCGGAGAGGGTCAAGGGAGCTCTTTTTAATATTTTAGCCCCCTACCTCTCCGGAGCGCATTTCCTAGACCTTTTCGCCGGAACCGGAGGTATCGGTATAGAAGCCCTGAGCCGGGGAGCCGAGCGAGCCGTTCTGGTGGAAAAAGACCCCCAAGCGCTCCGCTTGCTCCGGGAAAATCTGCAGCGCAGCGGCCTGAGCGAGCGCGCTGAGGTGCGCGGGGGCGATGTTCTCCGGCTCTTGCCCCGGATAGCTCGAGGCGAGCAGCGCTTCGACATAATTTTCCTTGACCCTCCTTACGCTCGGGGCTACGAGGCGAAGGTGCTACGCTTACTGGTCCAGGAAGGGCTGGTGCAGAGGAATGGTTGGGTCATCGTGGAGAGCTCCGCCCGCGAGCTCCCTCCCGACCGGGTGGAACAGCTGGTGCTGCGGCGGCGAGAACGCTACGGTGACACCGCCTTATCTTTCTACACTCTGGAGGAGGACTCGACTTGCGCATAGCCATTTACCCGGGTAGTTTCGACCCTATAACCTACGGGCACCTGGACATAATCCAGCGCTCCACCCAGCTTTTCGATAAAGTAATTGTGGCGATTGCCGAAAATCCACAAAAGCAAGCTCTCTTCACGCTGGCGGAACGCCTGGAGATGCTGCGAGAAGTGTTGCGTGATGTACCACGGGTAGAAATAGACGCGTATCAAAGCCTGACGGTAGAGTACGCCCGGCGCAAGGGGGCTTGCGCCGTTATCAGAGGACTCAGAGTTATTTCCGACTTCGAAAACGAATTCGTCATGGCTTTGACCAACAAAAAGCTGGCGCCAGAAATAGAAACCCTTTTCCTTATGACCGAAGCGCGCTACTCCTTCATCAGCTCAAGTGCGGTCAAAGAGGTGGCCTATTACGGGGGCTGCCTCAAGGACATGGTTCCTCCGCCGGTGGAAGCCCGTCTGCGCGCCAAGTTTCGAGAAATTAAAGGGTAGGGGAGGACTTTAACTTGGAATTTCTAGACCTGCTTAACGAACTGGAAGAACTGCTGGAGCACGCCAATCGCATCCCGCTAACCCGAAAAATCATCGTAGATGAGGATAAAGTGCTCGACTTGCTGGATCGCTTACGCAGTATCTTGCCCGAAGAGCTACGCAAGGCTAAGTGGCTGGTGGAGGAGCGGGAGAAAATGCTGGCCGAAGCTCGCCAGGAAGCCCAGCGGATCGTGGCCGCCGCCCAGGAAGAGGTGGCACGCCGAGCTGAGGAAAGCGAGATTGTGCGCCAGGCCAAGGAGCGGGCAGAAACCGTGGTCAACAAAGCGGAGGAGATCTCCCGCGAAATCAAGGTGCGGGCCCGCGAGTACGCCGATGATGTGCTGGCCCACCTGGAGGAACAGCTCAACCGAGTGCTGGGCGAAATCCAGGAAGGTCGGTCGCAACTGCGCAACTTAAAGTAGTTCAACGCCGTATTCGCGTGCAAAGCCAGGAAAGCAGCGCCGCCAAAGCCAGCAACGCGCAACTGACCAGGCAGAGAGCCACGGCCAGCAGCCACACAGTGGCTCCGCCCGGAAGCGGGAACTCCTGGTTGGAGGTAACCTGGCACCAAGAAGGGGCCCAAAAGGGCCAGACCAACCAAGTAAGCAAGGAAGCGTAGAGCAGCTGGAGTAGCCTTCCGGCCAGAAAGGGTATAAGAGGAACTCCTGCCCGGCTTAGAAAGCTCCACACCTGGACGATGACACTCAGCCCCTCCCAGGAGAGCCAGAGCTCGGTGAGCCAGACTTTTAAAAACAGGGGGAGGTCGGTTTCAGCTACTCCTTGGATGCCCAGCGACACCTCCAATAGTCCCGCCCCCACTCCCAGCGCCAGGGGGGAATTGGTCCAGCGGCTCAACTCCAAGCGAGCTAACTCCCAAAGAACCCCAAAGAACGCGATGAATCCAGCTATGCTCAAAAGGTTCTGCACCGCCAGGCGCACCGCTTCCCCTAGTAACTGCCCGGTGGAGACCGAAAGTTGAGCCGAAGGCAAATAGGACCTGGAGTCGCCAGCAGGGCGAGGAGTGAAAGCGCACAGGGTCAGGCCCACCAGTAGGTTGCTCCCGTAGTGGATCAATGCCAGAAAAGGACCCAACTGAGGTAGATGGTAGATGCCTACAGATACCGCCACCAGGATAAAAATGGGGCTAGAATTGTTAGTGAAGGCGGCCAGGCGCGCGGCTTCAGAAGCCGTTAGCATACCTTGGTCCTTGAGCCGCGCCGCCGTCAGCGCTCCCATAGGATAACCGGAGGTGAATCCCACTGCTAGCGCAAAGGCCGCTGGCCCGGGCAGGCGAAAGAGCCGGGAAGTTAAGGGCTGGAGCAGAGACCCCAGAAAATGGACCACGCCCAGAGCTAGGAGGAGCTCGGTAGTGATGAAGAAAGGAAGAAGAGAAGGAAAGACCACCTCCCACCAGAGAGCCAAGCCCCTGACAGCCCCCTGGTACACCGCGGTCGGATGGATGATCATGAGCACAAAGGCCAGCGCGAGCAGGTACCCTGCCAGCAACTTGGCGGTGGCTGGACGCACAACTCCACCACTTTCTTTAACTCCTGCTCTTTTACATATGACCAAGCTTCGGCCAACTTGACAGAAAGGCCAGAGTGTGTGATAATTAACCTTGTCGGGGCGGATAGTTCAGTGGGAGAACGTCTGCTTGACGCGCAGAAGGTCGAAGGTTCAATTCCTTCTCCGCCCACCAGAAAAACCAAGGCTTCCGGTTGAGTTCCGGAAGCCTTTAACGCTTTTTTGGTGCCCAACAACCCGATCCAGGGATCGAAGAAAGCGGCGAGGAACTCTTGAAGGATTATCTTCTCGTGACCTCAGGGTCTCCTGAGGGCGAACTCCCCAAGCCTTTCTACCGCCTTCACCGAGCAGCACGGCCTTGCCCGCGGCTTCAGCCATCCTAGCCAGAGGATCTACTCGCGCTCCTCAAGGAGCGCTTTAATTTTTCCCTCCATAAAGGCCACACGGGCCTCCCAGGAGTGAATGGCCGCTCGCTGTCGCCGCTCCTGCATCCGTTCCTGGCTTTCCTCCGCCAGTATCCGCTCCACGGCAACCACCGCCTCCTCCGGCGTGCGGGCCACAGCCACCAGATCGCTGAGCTCTCCCAAGTCGATCCAGGGGGTCGCCACCACCGGCCGACCAGCAGCCAGGTACTCGTAAAGCTTCAGGGGATTGACCTTGCTGCTGAGCTCCCCCGCCCGGAAAGGAGCGAGGCAAACATCGCAGCCCTTCAAATAGGCCGGAAGCGAGTGGTGTTCCCTGGAACCGAAAAAGTGCACATTGCCAAGCTGATCCAGACCCTCTAACTCCACTCCGGGAGGCACAGGGCCAATTAACACCAACTGCCATTCCGGCCGCAGGCGAGCTATCCCGGCCATGAAACCGGTGTCGATCCACTCCTGCACCACCCCTATAAAGACGAGACGCGGACGGGGTAAGGAAGCCAGCTCCGGTGGCACCGGCAAAGCAGGATCTAAAGCTCGGGAGAAAAGCTCAGTGTCAGCGGCGTTGGGCACCAGGAAAATGCGGCGACAGAAAGGGCGCCGCCGTTCCAGCAAGCCGGTAGAGGTGGCAAAAACCAGATCGGCCCGGCGCAACAGCCGGAGCTCCTGCTTCCAAACCACCTCGGGGCGAAGCAAGCCCTTGAAAGCGCCGTGCTCGTCCACGCAATCGTAAACCACCAGCCGGTGCGGCAACCAGCGTAAGAGTTCAGCCGTGCCCGGAAGATAGGTGAAAATAATGGGCTTACGGAGGCGGCGACAGCGCATCTCCCGGCGCAACCAGATAGCCAGCCAGCTCTGGTTAATCCAGGACACCGGGTCCCAATAGCTCCCCAGGGGTAAGACCAGCGGGGGTTGATAAACCGACAAAGAAGCGGTTAGCTCTTCGCTCCGACCCCAGGGACGCCATTTAAACCAAAAAGATGGGTCCTTAAAAGGGGAAAGGAGGGTAGCGGGGGGATTAACGTACAGCACCCGATTACGCCGGGCGAGGAGCACCATAATTTGCTGGATGCGGGTACGTAAGTGCTGCCAGTCCACCGGCGCCAGGCATAAAATCTCCTCTCCTTCAAGGCTGGGCACTTTTCTTCCTCCTCTCCCCCAGGGCGCGGCGATACACGGCCAAGGTATCGGCGGCCATCCTCCCGGCCGAAAAACGCCCGCGCACCATCTCCCGCCCCCGTGCCGCCATAGCGCGGGCCTCTTCCCGGTTACCCAACATCCAGATCATGGCCTGAGCCAGGGCAATCGGATCAGCTGGAGGCACTAATAACCCCGTTTCACCGTCCTGCACGATTTCTGGCAGCCCCCCCACCTGGGTAGCCACCACCGGTACCCCCAGCGCCAGAGCCTCCAGCACCACCAACCCGAAACCTTCCATCAGAGAGGCCAGCACCAGCAGATCCAGTTCCGGGTAGCAGGAGGTAACCTCGGGCAAAAAGCCAGTGAACACCACTCGATCTTCCAGCTGCAGGCGATGAGCCAGGCGCAGGAGCTCTTCTTGCTCGGGCCCCGCCCCTATCACGGCGAAGCGGGCCTCCGGAAACCTCCGCCGCACCTCGACCGCGGCCTCCAGGAAATAGCGCTGCCCCTTCACCGGGTGCAACCGGCCCACCGTAGCAACCAGAGGAGCATCGGGAGGGATATTCCATTGGGAGCGGAAGTTGCAGCCGGGAGAACCCGCGAGGGAAGAGAACTCGATGCCATTATAAACCACCGAGATTTTATCGGGAGCCACCCCCCCGCGCCGGAGGTCCTCGGCTAAAAAGCGCGACACAGCGATAAAGCGATCGGTGCGGGATTGGGTGCACCGCTCGATCAAGAGGTTAATCTCCCGATCCCACCAGCTGGGATAATCTTGTAGCAAGCGACTGTGCACGGTAGTGACCACCGGACCTGGCCAGGACCAAGCAGCCAGCCGTCCCAGGAAATTGGCCCGCACCCCATGCGTGTGCAGGAGGTCGTAATCCCCAGTCTCCAGGATCTGGCGTAGGCGCCGGGCCACCCGCAGATCGAACTTGCTGGCCATGGGTAGCACTTTAACTTCCATGCCGGCTTCCCGCGCCAGCTCGGCAAAGGGGGCGGGGAAAAGGCACACCACTTCCATTTTAATCTCGCGGGCGTCGAAAGCTCGGAAGAGGGTGAGAATATGCTTCTCCGCCCCGCCGAACTCCCCTCCTCCAATCACGTGCAAGACTTTCATACTCTTCCCCCGCTCCGCTCCTCTCGGTTTGGACTAAAAGCGTCGCCGCGGTCGAGCCAGCACCCGTACCAAATCCCAGGCCAGGCAAGCCGAACTGGGCCACCAGCTAAGCGCAGCGGTAGTTTTACGCAGCCACCCTCCTACCAACTGCCCCAGGAAAAAAGCTCCCACCAAAAAGGGGAAGGTGATCCACTCCCACCCCAGGCCCGAGCCAAATCGCAGCAGGATCACCAGCGGAACCGGAAGATGCACGGCCGCAAACCACTGCCAGGAAAACTTTTTAACCGTCGCTCGCCAGTAACCGAAAGGAAGATTAAGCAACCCGACTAGCAACGCCACTTTACCCAAAACATCCATAAGGTCCACCTCGCCCTAAGAAATCCAGCTTCAATTGCCTCTTTGCCCGGTTCCGACTACAATTTAGGTATACCATAACCTAAAGCCCAAAGCGCTAAAGGAGGAGGATGATCTTGGCCTCCCTCATGCTCTCCTGGTGGCAGGGAAGCCGACTATCCCGGTTGCAAAATTTTCTCGGCCGCGCCTGGCAGAATAGTTTCTTGGCTCACTTCCTTAACGCCCGTCCCTTTTGGATCGGAAGCACCTTCGCTTTTCCTGCCCGCTTGGGGCAACTTCTTCCACCTTCCTGGCGCGCGCGCTGGGAAGAAGGAGCTCCTTTGTTTCCCTGGCTCAGCGGCAGCCGCCTGCTGCAGTGGAGCGAACCCAGGGCCTATTGCCTCCTGATCGTGCTTTCCGCCTACCCCATTATTGACTATTACATCCGCTACGGCCAGCCAGTAGGAAGTATTGCTGGCGGCTGGAAAGAGGTCGCGCTCCTGCTGGGGTTGGCCCTGGTAGCCGCCAAGTTGACGCTGCGGGGCAAAGACGCTTACCGCCCCAACCCCATAGGCTTTCCCCTGCTGGTCTTTTTCACCCTTTACATCTTCCTCTTCCTGGTGCGCTCGCCCAACCTGGGCATCGCCTTCGACGGCGTACGCATCTACCTGGAGTACGCTCTCTGGTTTTGGGTGGGCTTTTACCTCCTGGAGAACCAGCGCCAGGTAAAACTCTTTTCGCTGAGCCTCCTGCTGTGCACCACCGCGTTGGCTTGCCACGGCATTTGGCAATACTTCAATCACGTTCCCATCCCCCCAGAGTGGATCGATCAAGCCGAAAGGAGCGACATACTTACCCGAGCCTTTTCGCTGGTTAAAAGCCCCAACATATTGGGCTCTCTCCTTAGCCTGGTTCTCCCCTTGGGAGTAGCCGGCCTGCTCACCGCTAAGCACCGTTACGTTCACCTGGGTTACCTGGCCGCCACCGCCGCTCTGGCCCTGGCCCTGATCTTCACTTTTTCCCGAGGCGCATGGTTCAGCGCCGTGCTGGGCCTCTCTATCCTGGGTTTTCTCGCCTATCCACCGCTCATCTGGGCCCTCATAGCAGCCGCTATCGCCACTCCCCTGGCCATACCCAGCGTGGCCGACCGGCTTCTCTACCTTTTCTCCTACAGCTACTACATCTCTAGCCAGCGAGGGGGGCGGATCATACGCTGGCAGGCGGCCCTGGAGAAGGTAAGCCACCATCCCCTGGTGGGCGAAGGCTGGGGCCGCTTCGGAGGAGCGGTGGCCGCCCGCGCCATTCCCGGCAGCTTCTACGTGGACAACTTCTACCTCAAGACCGCCGCCGAGGGTGGCCTTATCGGACTGGGCACCCTGGTCTGGCTCATCATCGTGTCCTGGCGCGCCGCCTACCAGGTTACCATGCGGCTGCAAGGAGAGTTTCGGATTTGGGCCGCAGCTTACCTGGGAGGTTTGAGCGCTGTGCTCCTGCATAACTGCGTCGAGAATGTTTTTGAAACCCCCCTCATGAGCACCTTCTTCTGGCTCCTCCTGGGAGTGTTACTCTCCTTCCCCTTTGTGGTCGGCGAAGAGGCGCCGCACCAGCCGCGCGTCTAAAGCCGCTCGCTGCGAGAGTTCGTTCACCCGCTGGCGGAGCCAGCGGCGCACTTCGGCCTCCTCCGCCAGCAATCCCTTAACGGCTCGCAGGATATCGGCGGAAGCCAACGAGGAAAGGGGCAGCGAGGGCAGACCCACTTGCTGCATGAAGCGATCCACCTTGGGATCGTAGCTCAGCCCCACCCCTGGCACGCCGGCCATAGCGGCGAAGATTAAAAAATGCAAACGCATGCCAACCGTGCAAGCGAAGTGGGACAGCGCTCCCACTGCTTCCGGCAAAGAGAGACCGGCGGGTAGGAGAGCTGCTCCCGCGACTCGCTCGCGCAGGGAAGCCAGCACCTCGACGTCGTCGGGGTGAAAAGGAACCAGCGCCACCTGCCAGTCTTCCTGGCTCAGCTGCTCGGCTAGTTCCACCACCGCTTCCCGCACCTCCTCTACCCCGGGCCAGGGGCGTAAAGAGACCCCCAGAATCCTCCTTTGCGGGTCCAAACCCGCCCGGCGCAACAAGCTTGCCCCTTGTTCCCGATCCCCTTCCTCAAGCAAAGCCAGCACCGGATCGGCCGAGATATACACCGGGCGACGCACTCCCAAGCGCGCCAGCTCCGATGCCGAGATCTCGTCCCGCAGGGTCACAAGGTCGGCCCAGCGCAATGCCTGCCGCACCAACCAGCGGCTGAAAAGCCGGTTCAGCGGTCCGATGCCCTGGCCGTACAGACACACCTTCTTGCCCAGCAATTTGGCACCGAAAACCAGCAGCGAGTAGTACAACACGTTCCCCCGGCTGGTGATGTCCTGGAAAAGGCTGCCGCCACCGCTGAGCAAGAGATCGGTGCGGGCCAACTCTCGCCAGACCGAAAGGAGATGCCGCCGGGGAACGGCCCTCACACCGAAACTGCGCGCCGTTTCTTCCGGCCTAGCCGAAAGCACCACCAATTCTACCCCGGGGAGTTCCTGGCGGAGGCGAGTGACGATGGCCAGCAGCATGGCCTCGTCGCCGCAATTCCCAAAACCATAATAGCCAGATATCAACACCTTAGGCACCGTCTCGCTCCTCCGCTCTCTCTCTTACCGAGCGCCAAACCAGCCAGGCGAAGCGCGGCAAAGTAAGTATCCGCCCTAGCCGACGGGGCTGCAGCAGCAGGCGCCAGAGCCACTCCAGCCCCGCCCTTTGGAGCCAAACAGGAGCTCGCCTGACGCGCCCACTCAGCACATCAAAGCTTCCACCCACCCCCATGAGCACCGGCACCTCCAGTTCCCAGCGGTACCGGTCGATCCACCGCTCCTGCCGCGGTGAACCCAGGCCCACAAACAACAGCTGGGGGTGAAGCCGGCGCACCTGCTCCACAATCCCCGCCTCCTCCCCCGGGCCGAAGTAGCCGTGCCAGGTCGCCACCACGTCCAGAGAAGGGAAGCGCCGGCGCAGCCGCCGAGCCGCCTCCTCCGCCACCCCAGGCTTTCCTCCCAGAAAGGCCACCCGCCAGCCCTCCACCGCGGCCCGCTGGCAGAGAGCCAGCAACAGATCCACTCCCGTCACCCTTCCCGGCAAAGCCTGTCCCAGCTGGCGCGCCGCCCATAGAATGCCCACCCCGTCCGCCGTAACTAGGTTGGCCCTCCACGCTATTTCCAGGAGATCTTTTTCCCGCTGCGCCCGGTAGAGGTACTCTGGATTGAGGGTGAGCACCTGGTGCCTCCCGCCCTGGGATAGCCAGGCCGCTACTCGCGCCACTGCCTCCTCCAGCGTGACCGCATCCACCGGAGCTCCTAGAATCACTACCCTTTGCCCCATAGTTACCTAAGGGTTCGACGAAGGTTGCAGCGAACCCTTTTCCCGCTCCAAGCGTTCTTCTTGGCGGCGCAACTCTTCCTTCACCCGCCGGGGAGTGAGCCAAGGTATGAAGGGAAAGGCCAGCAACACCAGCCAAAAAGCCACCCAGAAAGCGTCGCCCATAGCCATCACCATCGCCTGCTTCTGGATCACCCCCATAAGCAAAGCCGGAGTGGCACCCGGGGCCAAGCCGCCCAGCACATCTTGGAAGCGAATATAATAGGAATAACTCAGCGGGTTGAGCAGGCTCACCTGCTCGGCCAGCCGCTCGACGTGGAAAGCCATGCGGTTGGTCAAAACGTAGCTCACCAGGGCGATGCCGAAAGAAGCCGCCACCTGACGGGTTACCGAAGCAATGGCGGTGGCCTGCCCCGTGCGCGCCGTGGGAATGGTATTGATACCCGCCGTCATAAGAGGCATCATGGCCAGCGCCAGACCGGCGTTACGCACGCAGAGCAAAATCTGCAGATAGTGGGTGGGGATATCCGCCGTCAGGTGGACAAGCGCATGAGTAACTAGAGCCACCACCACCATGCCCACCAGGCCGGGCCACACCGCTCCCACGGTGTCGAAAACCTTACCGGCAATGGGCATAAAAAGAGCCGTCACCAGCGCCGCCGGCATCATGATCAAGCCCGTCTGCATAGCCGAGTAACCCTGGACATTCTGGCAAAAAAGCGGGATTAAGAAGATAGCCACGAACAAAGCTATGGAGGTAAGGTTGCTGGCCGCCATGCTAGCCACGAAAGTAGGGTTCAGGATCAAGCGCACGTCCAGGACGGGATTGGGCACGCTCAACTCCCACAGGATGAATAAAGCGGTAGCGAAGAGCCCTCCTACCACCAAGTAAACGATGCCGGGAGAAGTCCAACCCCAATCCTGCCCCTTGCTCAGGGCCAGAAGCAGAGCGAAAGCAGCACCGGCCACCAGCAAAAGCCCCAGCCAGTCCAGCTTCAAATCCTCCTGCAAAGGAGTTTCCTCCAGGGCCAGCCACCCCCACATCACAGTAAAAACCCCGATGGGCAGGTTGATGTAAAAGATCCAGTGCCAGGACACATGGTCTACCAGATACCCGCCCAAAGTGGGGCCGATGGCCGGTGCCACCGTCATCGTCATGCCCCACAAGCCGGTAGCCAGCCCTATCTTTTCTCGGGGCCAGATGCGAAAAAGATAGGCCATGCTTAGGGGAATCACCATGCCGCCTCCCAGGGCCTGAATGGCTCTGGCGGTGACCATGGAGGTGGTGCTCCAGGAAAGTCCACATAGAGCCGATCCCAGCACAAAGGCCACGATACTCCCTAGATAAGCCTTCTTATAGCCGAAGCGATCCCCCAGGAAGCCGGCCGCCGGAATCACCATGCCGCCCACCAGCAAGTAAATGGTCATGACCCATTGAATTTCGTCTTCGGTAGCGCTGAAAAGAGCCATGAGGTGCGGTAAAGCCACGTTAACAATGCTGGAGTCCAGCACCCCCATAAAAGTGCCCAGCACCAGCACGCTTAAAGCACTCCAGGGCAAAGCCTGTTCCTTCGTCATTTGCACCTACTCCCGGGCGAAAATCTTAATCTCAGCGCTTTCTCCTAAACGCAGATCCACTCCTTTGGCGTCTAGCAGATAGATCTTTACCGGCACGCGCTGGGCCACCTTGATAAAACTCCCGCTGGTGCTGCGGGTGGGCAGAAGGGAAAAAGTAGAAGCCACTGCGGTGTTAATTTCGGCCACCCTACCCTCGAAGGTTCGGTTGGGAAAAGCATCGATGTGCACCATTACCCGTTGCCCTTGATGCACCCGCCAGATCTGGCTCTCATCCACGTTGGCCGTGATGTAAAACTGGCGCGGATCTCCCACCAAGACCACCGGCTGCCCCGCGCCCACCACTTCGCCGGGACGGGCGCTGATCTTCAAAACCACCCCTTTCACAGGGGAACGCACGATGGCCAGATCGGGGTTAGCGCCAGGGGGAAGATAACGGTCATCCAGACGCAGCACCTCCTGCCCCGGCTCCACCTGATCCCCTTCCTTAACCGGGATGGAAGCTATCTTGCCGCTTAGGGAGGGACCCAAGCGCCACAAAGGACCGTCCACGTAAGCGTCCTCGGTACTAACGTAATGCGCGCTTTGGTACCAATAGTAAAAGCCTATCCCTCCTATGGTGAGCACAAAAAAGACCAGCACGGCTATAAAGGCCGCTTTGGGCTTGGCCATCTGCCGCCACTCCTCCCTCCACTACTGACTTAGCTGCCACTTGCCGGCCACCGTCACCTTGCCCCCCTGGTCTCCCAGACGCCCCTGACCGGTGACCACCACCCAATCTCCGGGCTTAATGCCCTGGCACACCAACGTCCACTGGCCATCGCAGGGGCCCAACAACACCTTCCTGGGAACAGCCTCCTGATCTTGCAGCACGAAGACCATCGGCTCACCCTGCCGCCAGGTTATAGCCTCCCTGGGAACCATTGTCCCCTTTGCGCCTCCCAGCATCACTATCGCAGCCATGCCGGGTTTGAGCTGAAGATCGGGGTTGGCTATTTCCAGCTGCACCGTGTAACCTTTGGCCTGAGGTCCACTGGCCGGATTAATGTACTTGACCTTCCCCTCTAAGATCCGCTCATCCAGAGCTGGGAAGCGGACCGAAAGTTGCTCGCCCACTTTAAAGCAATTGATTTTATCCTCGGGCACCATGACTTCGACCAGTATAGGATTCAGCTGAGCCACGGTCACTACCGGCATAGGCATCTGCGGTCCCACCAAGTCCCCAACCTGAGCGTTGCGAGCCACCACGTAGCCGTCGATAGGGCTGGTGATCACTGCTTGCGAAAGGTTAGCCTGCGCCATCGACAAGGCCGCCCGAGCCGCCTCCTCCGCCGCCTGGGCCTGACGCACCTGAGCCGGCAATACCTGGTCCCGGTAATCTACCGCCTGCTTGTAAGCGGCTTCAGCCTGGGCTACCGCGCTTTGAGCCCGTTCCCAAGCCGCCTTGGCGTTAATGTAAGGGGTTTCGAAATTGGCTTCGAAGGTAGCTTTTGGTATAGCTCCCTGAGCTAGTAAGAATTCGCCTCGTTTATAATTTTCTTCCGCTAAGCGGTAGTTATCCAGGGCCTGCTGGCACGCGGTGCGCGCCTGTTCCAGTCCCGCCTGCGCCTGCGTCACTTGAAAACCGGCCTGGGCCAAGCCAGCTTCAGCAGCTGCCCGGGCCGCTTGAGCTTGCTTCACTCCCGCTTGCGCCTGCGACACCGCGGCCTCTAACTCAGGCACGCTCAGTGAAAAGACCACTTGCCCTGCTTTAACCTGATCGCCTAGATTAAACGGCAATTCTTTAATACGCCCGGGAACCTTGGGTAACAAATTAACCTCCTGCACCGCCTTGACCTTACCCATTAACTCTTCCACCTGGCCCACCTTGCCCTCGGTAGCCTGCGCGATCAGAACTTGGGGCGCTGCCCCGCTCTTGACCGGAGCACTCTGGCAACCGGCGGTGATCATCACCAGGCTCAAAATGGCCAGCCAAGCTGCCCAACTTCGCATTCACTCTTCCCCTCCTAGCTCCACTGAAGCCAGCACTTTAGTTATCAAACGATTGAAGAGCTCCCCTTCCTCCGGCGTCAGCACGGAAAAATACTTCTGCCACACTTCCCGCCTGATCTCCCGCGCGCGCTCCAGCACCGCCTGACCAGCAGGGGTGAGCTCCAACCACACTACCCGGCGATCAGGCCCCGAGCGAGCGCGGCGCACCCAGCCGGCGCGAGAGAGCTTACCGGCCAAAGCCGTAACCGCAGCCAGGGTCACCCCCAGCTCCGCCGCCATTTCCGAAACGCTAACCCTCCGCTTCTCCGCTAAGACTTGCATAAAAAAATACGGTCCCCCGGCCACTACCGCCATGAAAGGTAACCCCCGCCGGCTTTTGCTCCCTAGCGCCGCGATGCTGACCAGACGACGGATCATCAGACGCATGAGCCTCTCCATCTTTACCTGCAGTTCTTCCACTTTTCACCCCCCCTTGAAAAGCGATACTTTAACACATTAACTATTCACCTTTAAAAATAATAGCCCCTCCCCCCTCACGGGTCAACGGGAAAGGGCTTTTCTGACCAAAAGCCGAGTAGTCGCTTCTCTACAGCACATCCAGCAACATGGCTAGAAAGAGGAGAAAGAGATAGGGGCTGGAGAATTTGAAAAGCAACCAGGCGCTCCGCGGGTTAGGCCGCCAAATCACGTACAGACTTAGAGCCAAAACCGCGGCGCCGGTCAGCAAAGCTATGGCCCAATAGACCCAACCAAAATGCCCCAAGTAGCCGATGAAAAGCGAAGTGGCTACCATTAGGATCACGGTGAGTAACAGACAGTGCAGCGCCTTGCCTAACGAAGTCACCACCGGCAACATCGGCACCTGCACCCGGGCGTAATCCTCCCGGTAAAAGATAGCTAAACTCCATATGTGATTGGGAATCCACAACACCACCAGCGCAGCCATGAGCACCGGCAACCACGCAATTTTACCGCTCACGGCCATCCAGCCAAACAGCGCCGGTAATCCTCCCGCCACTCCCCCCAGCACAATGTTCCAGACCGAACGTCGCTTCAGCCAGAGGCTATAGATTCCCACATAACCCAGCATTCCTCCTGCCAGACATAAAGCCGCAGCCGGATTCAAGCGCCACCCGAGAAGCAAACTGGCCAAAAAGAGCGCCAACCCCCAGCACAGAGCCTTCTCCGCCGGGTAAATTCTTCCCGAGGGCACAGGACGCCGACAAGTGCGCTCCATGGCTTTATCCAGATCCCTGTCCACGTAACAGCTAACTGCGTTGGCCCCCGCACAAGCCAGCGTCACCGCCCACAACGCCAGCACCGCCTGGCTCCAGGTGAAAGGGTAACGCTGGGCCGCCAGCACCATGGGCGGTAAAGCGGTGAACACCAGCAAGAAAACCGACCGGGGCTTGGTAACCTCCACGTAGGCTTTGGCGCGGTCCCACCAGCCCCATTCCTCCGCACGTACCTCCAATTCCACTTCCCCCTCCGCCTCGCCTAGTTTCCTAAATCACAATAAATTCGCCGTGCGCCACCTTTCTTCCTCCTGGAGTCGGCCAATTTTGACCTGGCAAATTGATACTCTCTCGCCCAGCGAAGAGTTCGTGGCCACCTGGGCTTCTTGAAAACACCACTTAGCTGCGCGGGCTCCCGAAAAACACTTGACACCAGGGCGAGGGTGGGGGTATTCTGTCAATGAGAATGTTCTCATTTTCACTTTAGCGAGGTGATACTCATGACCAAATCCATCTGCCAGCTCTGTGGCTCCGAGCAGGGGGAGCGCGTGGTGGGCAAAAAAGGCCAGATCATCCTGTGCCGGCATTGCGTGAGCACCTTGGCCCGGCGAGTTTTCAAAGTGGGCCGGGCGGAAACTTGCCCCGACTACCAGCCCTCCCAGCAGGGAAAAGAGAGCCTTATTTATCACGAATCGCCCCGCTTCTGCGGCAACTGCGTCCATTACGATCCCTACACGGCCAGCTGTAGCCTTAATCCCAGCCGCGTGGAAATGATCTGCACCAAATGCGGCGCCTTCGTGCTAGAAACTCCAGGGCGCTTCTGCCCTTATTGCGGCAGCGAGCTGGCTCCTATCTCCTCCAATTACGAGTGGACTACCGAGCACCTGCAGGTTTAGGCCACCAGCTGGAAGCAGCAGCGGCCAACACCGGCAATAGGGGCAATGCGTACCGGCAATAGGCGCAAGTGGCCAGATGCACTACCGTAAAGGCAGCGAGCAAGGCTAACACCTTGCCGCTGCCTGGCACACGCCGCCCCAACAACCATAATAGCCCAGTACCGCCCAAGGCCAAGATAACGTAGTGGTACCAGCGGGTAAACACCGGCGAGAACTTGTCCTCTCCACCCCAAAGGAAAAATTGCCCCCACAAAAGCTTGAATTTCCCCCACGTGTACCAGTAAAGATAGCGCCGGGGATGCTGGGAAAAGCCCTCTTTCAGGCGTTTAAGAGCGTAGGCTTGCTGGCGAGCGCTGGTCTCGTCCGGCGTGTGCCCTACCGGCCAGTAAGGGTTCCAACCATGTTCGATATTTTCCAGATTAACGTAGGTGCCTAGTAGCAAAGGGTTTCCTCCACCGGTAGAAAGCAAGATCGGACGGTGGAAGGTGCAGTAATTACGTACCCACCACGGCGACATGACAACACAGAAACCGAGTAAACCGCAAAGCAAAGCCTTGAGCGCCTTCCTCCCCTGGAAGCAGCAAAAGGCCAGCCCCACCAATACCAGCACCACCCCGGTCGGACGTACCAGCGTGGCCAACCCCCCTATCACACCCAACCAAAACCATTGGCGGGGAGAAGCTCCCGCCTCCAACCAGCGATCTAGAAACAAGAGCAGGAAAAAGGTGAAGAGGGTTTCGGTCAGCAATAACCCGCTAACGAGAATAAAAGGCGGGTAAAAGGCCACCAGGGCCGCCGATAACTCCCCTTTACCCCACCTCCGCCCCAGGCGGTAAGCCAGATAAACGCTGGCCACCGACAGCAGCACCTGGGCGTAGCGAGCCAAAAGCAGCGCCCAGCGCTCCGGGGCCAACCAAAGAAAAGGGGCCAGAAACAAAGGATACCCAGGTGTGATATAAGCCGAGGGACTAATGCAGTTCGGGGGAGCCAAGACTATCCCGGGGCGCACGTAGGAGAAAATGCCCTTTTCCAGCCATACCCGGGTAGAAGTCACATACCCCACGTCGTCGCTGTTCAGCGTGAGCGTGTTCCCCCACTGGTACACAAAGATCAAGCGCACCAACAAAGCCAACGCCAGGATGAGAAGTAACCCCGCATGACGCCTCACCGCGCCACCAGGCAAATTCCGCCCACGATTAACGCCACCCCCAGCCATCGAGCCCAAGAAAACGCTTCGTGAAAAAAGAAGCATCCGGCTAACACTCCCAGAACGTAGGCTATGCTCTGCACCGGAAGGGCGCGCGAAAGCGGCACCTTATCCAGTACCTGAAACCAAATTAAAGTGGCCAGCCCAAAAGCTAAAAAGCCGATCCACACCTTTGAATTGGTCAGCAACCGCCACCAATCAAGCCCGGTGGCCTGCAAACCGATCTTCCAAAGCACCTGCCCAGCCACCAGCAGGCAAGCGTTGAGCAAGATCAACGCCAGGTATCTAAACGCCACCCGCATCACCTTCTGTTCCAGCCTCTACCAGCAGGCGGGCCAACTCTTCAGGGCGAGGCAATTTACCCGCCGCTATTATTTTCTCTCCCACCGCCACCACCGGCAAGGGCAACCGTTCCTCCGCTATACGCCTGGCCAGGGCCTGCGCTTCCGGCCAGGGACCAGGGCGAGACAATTCCTGGTACAACAGGACCAGGTTGTTTCCCAGGCGTTTTTTTAGCGCCTGCCGCAAAAAATGAAAGCCCAGCACCTGCTCGGCCGACTGCCCCGGCAGGGGTCACCCGGGCCGGTAATCTGGACGGGCTGGTAAATCACCAAAAAAATAGATCCTCACCTTCCTCCCTGCCTTTCCTCGCGGAGCTCCAGCAACTCCTGGCGTAAGAGGGCCACCTCTTGCGCCAGGCGCACTATTCTCTCGCTTTGCCGGGACAGAGCTATCGCGTATTGCAAGTTTAAGAGCAAAAGAAGCAAAAAGCCGAGCAAAAAAAGGGCCGATGGAGGATAGTAAATGCCCAGGGCGCGGGATAAAGCCTCCACCAGAGAGCGTTTGCAAGCGAAGAGCATGAGAGCGCCACCGGTCAACAGCCAGAGCAAGGCGTAGCGCTCCCGCAACCAGCGCCGCCGCACCAACTCCAGCACCGCCAGAATCAGCCCCAAACCCAGCAGAAAGGAGAGGTAGTAAACCGCACCGTTAATCACCGGCGTTCACCCTCTCCGGGGGTCGCAGCATTATAACCCCCAACGCCAAGAACACTTTTAACATAAAGTAAAGAGAGCGCCAGCCACGCAAAGAGGACGTCCCTCCCTGGCGCGGTCGCATGGCCACCGGTACCTCCTTTATCCGGAAGCGCTGCCGGCGGGCCAAAAGCAGGCTCTCCGCCTCGGGATACTCGTAAGCGTAGTTCCGGGCGAAAAAGCGAATTAACTCTCGCCCCACTGCCCGGAATCCAGAAGTGGGATCGGTGAAACGCTGGCAGGCCAAGCGGGAGAGCAAGCTCCGGAGCAAAGCTATGCCCATCTGCCGAGCCGGCGTAGAGCGATAGGAATCCCCATGCAAAAACCGGGAACCCACCACCAGGTCGGCTTCGCCGCTCAGGATGGGAGCGATCAGGCCGGCGATCTCGGTCGCTTGGTGCTGCCCGTCGCCGTCCACCTGCACCGCCACCTGAAAGCCTTTTCGCCAGGCGTAGAGGTAACCAGCCTGCACCGCCCCCCCCACCCCCACATTAAAAGGCAGTCGCAATACCCTAGCCCCGGCAGCCAGAGCTCTTTCGCCTGTGGCGTCAGTGGAACCGTCGTCCACCACCAGGGCTGACGCCTCAGGAAGCGCTTGTCTCACTTCGTGAACCACCGCAGCTACCGTAGCCTCTTCATTGTAGGCAGGGATGATCACTAAGATCGATGCCACCACGCATCCCCCCCAAGGCTTGTGAATTCGCCACCAGGGTCGTTTTCCCCTCCTACCCGGTTCCCAATCCTGCCTCCCTTTCCACTATAATGGAGAGGGAACTTTTGGGCTCGATTTGTAGTCTAAATAAGTGTCCGGAGAATTTCCCGGACCCAGAGGAGGTAAGCTCCTTTGGCAGACATAGACCAGCTGCTGGAAAGAGCTCGCCAGGGAAACGAGGAAGCCTTCGGAGCTCTGGTGCTTCGCTACCAGGATCGTATTTATGGGCTGTGCTACCGCCTGACGGGCAACCAGGAAGACGCGGAGGACTTGGCGCAGGAAGTGTTCGTTCGCGCTTACCGGAGCCTAAGAAAGTTCCGTGCCGAAGCGGATTTTGGCACTTACCTGCACCGCATAGCAGTGAACCTCTTCCTTAACCAGCGGCGCAAAAACCACTGCCAGTTCCTTTCCTTAGACAATCCGGTGTCCACCCCGGATGGAGAGCTGAGTTGGCAGGTGGCGGACAATAACCAGAACCACCCGCAGGACGAACTAGAACGGCAAGAGTTAGCCCTTCTGGTGCGGCGGGCGCTCAACAGCATCAGCCGGGAACACCGCGCGGTTCTGGTGCTACGGGAAATGGAAGAGATGAGCTACGAAGAGATGGCCGCGGTGCTGAAGTTGGCGCCAGGCACCGTTAAATCGCGACTGAACCGGGCCCGCGCTGCCCTGCAAAAAGCGCTTCTAAAATTGTCCCGGGAAGTGGGTCTGGAACTGCTTCCGGGGGAGGGGAAGGTAAATGCGCTGCCAAGAGGTGAAAAATTGGATCTGGGAAAATGAAGCCCCTAGCGAAGAAGTCCGCCAGCACCTGGAGGTTTGCCCCACCTGCCGGCAATTGTATTGCCTGTGGCAAAAAACCAGGCAGGTGTTGGTAGCCCCCCCACCGCCGGCGCCGACCGGCTTCAAAGAGCGGGTGATGCTTCGGGTACAAAGCCGCCCGCAGAAGCGGGATTGGAAGTGGCGCTGGCTGGCTCTGGCAGCGGCTGGCGTGCTGGCGCTCTGCGGAAGCGCCTGGGCTTTCTACAAGAGCAACAGCCACTTTCTACCTCCCACGCAGCCTGCCCAGGTGGCGACCAACCAGACTCCCCCGAGCGAGACTCCAGCGGGTTCTTCGCTCCCCTCCCAGCCGGGCAAAACACCGTCTTCGCCAGATAGCCCGGCCCCGGCACCCGAATCCAATGCCCCGCGCCAGGCGGAGCCGAACTCGAGTCCGGACGGAGCTCCTACTCCAGCTCCTTCTTCCCCGCCGCCAGCCCCGGCCAGCCAGGGAGGGTCAGCCCCGAACCCAGTCGCCGGAAGCGGAGCAGCCCCCGAGCGGGTGTTCCTCAGCCACACCACCTCCATCCGGAGCTCTGTCCTTCGCTTCTCCGTGTCAGACTTGATTGTGGCTCAGGGCAAGGTGGAAACCCTAGCGCGGCAGTTTAGCGCCCAGGAAGTGAGCCGGGCCAAAGCCTCGCCGCAGGTGGTAGTGCTGCAATTTCTAGTCCCTGAAAGCCAGGGGCAAGCTTACATAGACGCCCTGACGCGTTCCGGCCTGGGGAATTTGCTGAGCCAAGAAAACAGCAGCCGGGACGTGACCCAGGAGCTAGTCGACCTCCAGGCTCGCTGCGCGGCGCTGCCGCCCTCGGAACGGGTCGCTTTAGAGCAAGAAATGCAGTACCTGCGCGAAGCCGCTGGCAAGTACACCGTAACCGTGTGTCTAGTCCAGGAAACGTAAGCGGTACAGCAATACCGCCGCTTCAGCCCGGGTAAGGTAAGCGTCCGGCGCGAAAAGGTCTCCTCCCCTACCCCGGTAAACACCTATCGACGCCAAATAGGCCACCGGCAATCTGGCCTCCTCCGGAACCCGATCCCAGTCCTTAAAAGCAGGGGTGGGGGGCGCTTGCGTTTTTGGCCCTTTCACACCGTGGGCCAGCCATATCGCCGCCTGAGCTCGGGTTACCAGCGCTTCGGCGTCCCATCCACCGCCAGCGGTTGGGGACATGTACCCGGCAGCGATAACCGCCTGCACCGCCTCACGAGCCCAGGACGGCACCCCTGGGGGCAGGGGAGTGCCGGGGGGAAGAGAAAAGCAGCGGGCCATCAACGCGGCCATTTCTACTTTGGTTATGGGGCGATCGGGGCGGAAGGTCCCGTCGTCGTAGCCGCTAACAATACCCGCTCCCCAAAGGGCAACCACGTCCGGACGGGACCAATGCCCGGCCAGGTCGCGAAAAGGAAGGTAACCTGCCAACTCCTCCAACCGCCCTCCTTTAACTCCTTCTCCCACCGCCACCAACCGGTCGGTGGGACGAGCTCGGAAGGAGAAGCATCCGCTAGCTTCGGGCGTCAGCACCTGCCTACCACCGTTGCTCAGGAGATAAAGTCGCCTGGCGGTGGTAAAGCCCTCCCAGCTGTCCTGGCCTGTGCTTTTTACCCAGAGACGGGGTGGCGGGGCGGAAGCAAGGGCGCTCACCATCAAGGCCCACTCCTGTCCCCCTGAGGCAACAGCCGTTATCCGGACCTCTTGCCCCGGCCGCAAATCCTGCAAGGTGACCGGCTGATCCTCCAGCCAAAACATGGTTCCCACACCCGTGCGGAAATCCCTGCCGTCCACCACCAGATTTTGACCCCGCACCGCCTCCAGCTTGCCGGTGAAGGAGTGGGGTTCCTGGCGCAACAGATCCACCCGGCTCACCTTCCCCTTTTCGTCCAGCAACAGGCGGGCGAAAGCTCCAGGCCACACTCCCACCGCCCCCACCTGAATCCCGTCGCGATAGAAACCAGCGCAGGGGGCCATCGTCCAGAAACGGACCTCGCCCCTCTGATCTTGAAAATAGATCCTGCTGCCCTCCACCAGAATTATTCTTCCGTATAGAGCTGGCTCGGCCCAGAGCCGCAAGAGTTCCGGCTTATCGGGCGCCAGCACTCCCATTACCCTCTCCCCCGCCTGCCAATGGGAAGGCAAAGTGACGCCGGGACACATTTGCCAGCGCCGCCCATCGCTCAGAACCACCTCGCCTTGGGAGATAGTCTCCAGATAACCCGATATTAGGCGCTGTTGCACCTTCAAGTGCAGCACTTCCCTCGTTCGAGGATCGAGGAAGAGCGTGACTTTCAACCCGGGCAAAAACTCCGCCGTGGGAGGGACGCCAAAGAGTCGATCCATGGGGTCCAATGCCTCTTCCTGCGCCTGCTGAGTCACCACCATCCCGGGGCTGAAAGGGAAGGAGCCTTTATCTATCAGCTTCACCTCGTTGCTGTCCAGGGACCAGAGAAAACCTTGCACCTCTTGCCAGGAGGCTTTGACCCCCCACGCCTCTTGCGTCCGGGGATTGACCACCAGACTAACCCGCGCGCCGGGAGGCACCTCCTGGGGAGACAGGGAACGCCCCTCCGCCTCCACCTTATCCTGCGCCAGGAGATAGCCACCGTCCTGGAGCGCCGGCGTCTCGCAGGTCACCGCCATCCCGGAAGACACCGGCAAAAAGCGCGCTGGAGCCAGCGTCCGGGTTTCCACCACCGCGAACACCGGCCCACCAGGCAGATAGTAGATATCGGTGCCCGGGCGCAGATCGGGAGCTACCAGCCGACCGTTCTCCACCTCCTGCACCCGACTCGCCACCAGTTCTCGCCCGCCAGTCAGCGTCAGCCTATCCCCTTGAGCTGCTTCCAGCACTCCGTGGGACAGCGGCTGCCCGTAGACCAGAGCGAACGATTGAGGCCCCACTCCTTGCGTGGCCGTCACCTCAATCCGATAGGTGCCCACCCGGGGGTGGGAAAGCACTACCTGCTGCACGTTGCTAGCTGAAGCCAGAGGAGCCGAATAGCGCTCTCCGTCCGGGCCGTACACGGTCAATAGCAAGTGATTGACCAATATCTCCGGCGCCCCCGGAGACGCCGGGGGGTCAGTCCAGCACAAGGTCACCTTTAGCGGCCGGGTAGGGTCGGCCACCGGGTACCAGAAGGTAGCCCGCTCGCCGGGAGATAAACTATGCTCCGGCGTAGCCCAGCGGAAGCTACCCGTTTTCAAAGCCAGCACCGTTCCTCCCACGTCTATAAGACCGTAGCCGGTGGCGTTATTAGGCTTGTCCCCTAACAATCGCGCCCCGTTGATCAGCAGCGCTTTAAGCAGAGCCGCTGGAGGAGAAGAGGAGCTCTGCTCCTCCAGATATTGCCGCAAGAGCAACGCTCCCCCCGCCGCCACCGCCGCTGCCTGGCTGGTACCGTCCGCCCGCAAGTAGAGGGGGTTGCCGGGAAGGTTGGAGCTAACTAACTGGGAACAAGGTCCGATAATTCCCATACCCGGGGCCACCAGATCGGGTTTTATTCGTCCATCGGCAGTGGGACCCCGGCTGGAGATATCGGCCACCCGGGTGGGATTGAAAGTGCCGAAGAGAGGACGGGGATTCTCGGTAGCCCCCACCGCCAAAGCGTTTTTAGCGCAGGCTTCCGCCGTCACGGTACCTGGTGCCGGGCCCCCGTTGCCGGCCGCGAAGATGGGCAGGAAATCGGGGTGCTGGTAGCAAAAGCGGTCGATCTGGAAGGCAGCTGCTCCGTAGCGATCTCTTCCCCCTCCCCAACCGCAGAGCTCCACCCTCACTCCGGCCGCATACGCGGGGGAAAAGAGCTCCTCCAGGTCAGCGGGGGGATCAGGGGTCTTCCCATCCGGACCCGCTATCGCCTGAAAGTAAATGGACGCTCCGGGAGCAATGCCGGGGAAACGCTCTCCCCCACCGGCTACAATACCGGCTAATTGGGTCCCGTGCCCGGTGGGATCGGCCAGACCTCCCGCTCCCCAGGAACGCAAAAGCCGCACTTTCCCTTGGAGAGGAGGCGGAAGACGGTTCAGGTCGCCGGTGTTAAGACCGTTATCGGCTATTCCCACCAGCTCCCCCTGCCCGGTTAGCCCCTGGGGCAGCACCCAGCCGGGAGCCTTCAGGGGGGCGCTGGCGATCACCTCCGCCGCCCGATCACCGAGGAAACGCCGCTGGTAAGTGGGCTCTACCCATTGCACTTCGGGGCGGGCCGCCAGTTCTGGGATCTCCTGCTGGGGTAGGATCACCACCAGAGCGCTCCCTTCCCCTTCGGCCCCACGCAGCACTTTCCCCCCCTTGGCTTCGATCCAGGAAGCTAGCTGCTGCTTGGTGGTGGGATCGCGTAGGAGAACGGTGAGTTCAGGAGCAGCGGTTTCGATCCGTCCCAGTTCGGGAGCCAACTTAGCCGCCGGCTCGTCCGGCGGCGGAGCAGGAGATACGGAGGTGCCCACTCGCGGAGTCAACGGAGCGGGGCGTTCAGCGAAGCCGCCCGGCCAGCCTATGCTCGCCAGGAGCAGCAAGAGGAAAAGCAGCGCCAAGCGAGACCATGAGCCGTGTCGCACTCTATACCACCCTATAACACTTTTCGCCTAAGTCCGAATCAATTCCTCCCTTTCCTCTTTTTCTATTCTTTCTCGGTATTTGCGCCGCGTGGCTTCCCCCCCACGTAAATGCCTCTCTGCCTTGTTTTGTTCCAGTATTGCCCTAATTTTACGGGCCAGCAGCCGGTTTAAAGAAGGCAGACGCTCCGTCATATCTTTGTGCACCGTGCTTTTGGAAACGCTGAACACTTTGGCCGCCTGCCTAACCGTGGCCCTGGTCTCCAGAATGTAGGCGCAAATTTCCAGCACCCGTCGCTGAATATAATCCTGCATTCCTCTACCCCCCGGGCCGAGTACCCTGAGCTTGTTACATCTATATGCCGAGAGGGTAGGGCAATGCTTGTTCCCGTAGCGAAAATCCCCTCATTTCGCCCTTATTGACCTCCTGTTAATAGATGGAAGCCAAGGGCACCCCGGCGAGCCCGGCGATGCCGAGAGGCAGGGGCTTAATGTTTAATCACCTCCGCCCCGGTATAGTAATGGGCCAGGATGCTCCGGAAATCGTAGCCTCTCTCGGCCAGGACCTTGGCCCCCCGCTGGCACATCCCCACCCCGTGCCCGTAGCCGGTGGTGGTGATCGCGAGCACGCTTCCCTCCAGCTTCACTTCCAGGAGAGTAGACTTTAAACCTAGCCGCTCTCGCAACCACACCGCAGGCAAACGCACCCCCGCTACCGCCACTTCCAGGGGCCGTCCGGTACGGCTGCGACGGGTCACCTCCAGCGGCACCTTGCCCGAAACCGCCTGAAGATCCTGGTTGGGCAGAACGGCGCGGTAAAACTCGTTGAGGGGAAAGGCGCGGGTCTCTTTTACCACCTCCGCCTCCACGCAGGGGCAAGATACCCCCTTGAGGTAAGGGGCGGCGGTGAACCAGATTTCCTCCGCGTCCTCCGTGTGTCCCCCGCAGCAAGCGTGGTAGGCCGGCTCGATCAGCTGGCCCCGGTACACCAACACCATCCCCCGGGTTTCCTCCACCGCCCGCCGCAGGCGGGGGTAATAGCGGCAATAACCCACCAGTCCCAGACGCTCGCGCAATTGCTCCCGGTCGATGTAAGCCTGGCCGTCTTGATGGTGGTCCCCGATATCCGCTCCCGGGTAAGGATTGTTATAGGTTCCGCCAACCAGCAAGCGACGCAACACATAGGTGCGAGCAGCCACTGCCTGCGCTTTCAACGCCTCCAGAGGCCACTCCGCTGGCATCTCCGCCGCCACCACCCCCACCACGTATTCCTCCAGGGGGAGGACTTCGATCTTCCCCGTGGCGTGGCGATAAAGCCGCACCTTCTTGGGCTCCAACGGAACAATCCGGGGCTCGCGTTGCTGCCTGATTACCCAGGCCAAACCAACCAGAGCCACCAGGAGAAGTAGCAAACCCACCGCCCGCCGCAAGCATCGCTCACCTCCCTATTTCTAATAGTTATGCCACCTTTTACCTGAAAAATGTGAAATAAAAACCGGGCCAATTACAGCCCGGTTATACACTGCACCCACGCGGCTACCACAGGCGTGGCGCACCCGCCGGCTCGAAGCCCTCTCCGCCAGGAACTAGGCTCCGAAGCGGTTCTACGCCGTGAAGGAGGGGCTAGCGAGCGCCACGGTAGCGCTGGGCCAGTTCTACCGCCTTGAGCCGGGCCAGGGCCCGACGCAAAGCCGCCTCTGCCCGCACCACATCCAGATCTGGAGGACGCGCCTTTAAGCGCTCCTCCGCCCGCTCTTTGGCCCGCCGCGCCCGCTCCAGGTCGATCTCCTCCGCCAGCTCCGCCGCATCGGCCAAGATGGTGACCTGGTTATTTTTTACTTCCAGAAACCCGTTGCTAACCGCCATTACCCGCCACGACCCATCTTTCTGGATGCGTACCACGTCGGTCACCAGCCGGGTGATTAAAGGAGCGTGATCGGGCAGGATGCCGAGCTCCCCTTCCACCCCTCGGACCACCACCATACGCACCTCGTCGGAAAAGGTGAGGCGTGCCGGGGTAACTACCACCAGCTTTTGCAGCTTCTCCGCCAATACGCTCACCCCTTATGAGGCCGCCGCCAGGAGCTGCTTGCCTTTTTCCACCGCCTCGTCGATGGTGCCCACCATGTAGAAGGCATCTTCGGGCAGATCGTCGTGCTTGCCCTCCAGTATCTCCTTGAAGCCACGGATAGTCTCCTTCAAAGACACATAGGCACCGGGGCGACCAGTAAAGGCTTCTGCCACGTGGAAGGGCTGAGACAAGAACTTCTGCAGCTTCCGGGCCCGGGCCACGATCAACTTATCTTCTTCCGAGAGCTCCTCTAGTCCCAAAATAGCGATAATGTCTTGGAGCTCCTTGTAGCGCTGCAGCACCTTTTGCACCCCCCGCGCCACCTGGTAATGCTCCACCCCCACCACTTTGGGATCCAGGATGCGCGAGGTGGAATCGAGCGGATCCACCGCCGGATAAATTCCGAGCTCGGCGATCTGGCGCGAGAGCACTACGGTGCCGTCCAGGTGGGCGAAAGTGGTGGCAGGCGCCGGGTCGGTGAGGTCGTCCGCCGGCACGTAAACCGCTTGCACCGAAGTGATGGAGCCTTTCACTGTGGAAGTGATGCGCTCCTGGAGCTGCCCCATTTCGGTAGCCAGGGTAGGCTGGTAACCCACCGCGGAGGGCATACGTCCCAGGAGAGCCGATACCTCCGAACCAGCCTGGGCGAAACGGAAGATATTGTCGATAAACACCAGCACATCGGCACCCTCTTCGTCACGGAAATACTCGGCCAGGCACAAGCCGGTCAGGGCGATACGCAAGCGGCAGCCAGGGGGCTCGTTCATTTGCCCGAACACCATCATGGTCTTGTCCAATACTCCAGCCTCGGTCATTTCCAGGTAAAGCTCGTTGCCCTCGCGGGTGCGCTCGCCCACGCCGGCGAAGACCGAGATGCCACCGTGCTGCTTGGCGATGTTATTGATGAGCTCCATAACGATAACCGTTTTACCCACGCCGGCGCCCCCGAACATGCCGATTTTGCCACCCTTCATGAAGGGCACCAGCAGGTCCACCACCTTGAGGCCGGTCTCTAGCTGCTCCACCTTGGTAGACTGATCCACCAAGGGTGGAGCCGGCCGGTGGATGGGATAAAACTTCTCCGCCTTTATGGGGCCCTTGCCGTCGATGGGCTGGCCCAGCACGTCCAGCAGCCGCCCGAGCACCGGGCGTCCCACCGGCACCGAGATAGGCGCCCCCGTATCCACCACCTTAGTCCCCCGCTTCAGGCCGTCGGTAGAGGACATGGCCACGGTGCGGACCACATTGTTACCCAGCTGCTGTTCAACCTCCAGGATGAGTTCCTTTTTTTGGCCCGTGGCCGGGTCGTCGTACTCCACCTTAAGGGCGTTGTATATTTCCGGCACCTGTCCGGGAGGAAAACTCACGTCCACCACTACACCAATGATCTGAACCACTTCGCCTACATTCATTTCGCCTCGCCAACCTCCCCTTCCAGGAAAAACTTCTCACTAAGATTCGAGCGCGGCCGCACCACCCACAATGTCCAAGAGTTCCTTGGTGATACCCTCCTGCCGCACCCGGTTCATCCGCAATGTCAGGCGGGCAATAAGGTCCTCGGTGTTTTTGGTAGCCGCGTCCATGGCCGTCATGCGCGCGCTGTGCTCGCCCGCCTTCAATTCCAGCAAGGCGTGGAAAACCGCTGTCTCCACGTACTTGGGCAAGAGGTCGTGTAGCACCCCTTCCGCCGAAGGCTCGAAGATGTAAAGCGGCTCCGGGCCCTTAGATCTGATCTCGCCGGTGGGGGGCTCAATAGGAAGCACTTGTTGCGCGATAGGGCGCTGGACTAGAATGTTCACAAACTGGGGGTAGACCAAGTACACCGCGTCGTACTCCTCGGCAGCGTATTTATTGATAATCACCTTGGCAATCTCGCGCGCGTACGCAAAACGGATGTCTTCGCCCAAGCCGGTGAACTCCGCATCCATGGCCATGTGCCGGAACCGGAAAAAGTTGCGCCCTTTGCGCCCCACCGCTACCACCGAGACTTCGCCCGGGCAGGCGTTTATCTCCCTCATGGCCAGGCGCAGCAAGTTGCTGTTGAAGCCGCCGCACAGCCCCCGGTCAGCGGTCATAACCACGTAACAAACCCGGCGGGGCTCACGCACTGCCAGTAGAGGGTGCCGGGTATCCCCCGCTGCCCGGGCCAGCCGCGCCAGGACATCGTGCAGGTAGCGAGAGTAGGGCCGCGCCGCCAGCAAGACGGACTGCGCCTTGGCCATCTTGGCAGTGGCCACCGCCTTCATGGCCTGGCAGATCTTCTGCGTGCTCTGCAGGCTCTTGATGCGGCGTCTAAAGTCGCGCAGACTGGGCATCTCTTCCCACCTCCGGTTTTAGGCCAGCCCGTGCTGGAGTTTAAAGTCCTTCTTGAATTCTTCCAGAGCCCGCTTGAGTTTTTCCTCCGTTTCCGGCTTGATCTCCAGGTCCTTCTTGATAGCTTCTCCCACCTCGGCGTACTGGGCGTGCATGAACTTCAAAAACTCGGCCTCGAACTCGCGCACCTTATCCACCGGCAGGTCGTCCAGATAGCCGTGCACGCCGGTGTAAATCGACATCACCTGATCCTCAATCGACATGGGAGCGTACTGGTCCTGCTTCAGGAGCTCGGTCAAGCGTTCGCCCCGGCGCAACCGGGCCAGAGTAGCTTTGTCCAGGTCAGTGCCGAACTGGGCGAAAGCGGCCAGCTCTCGGTACTGGGCTAGATCCAGCTTAAGCTGACCGGCCACCTGCCGCATACACTTGCGCTGCGCCTTACCGCCCACGCGCGATACCGACAGGCCCACGTTGATGGCGGGACGGATACCGGCGTAGAACAGATCCGGTTCCAGATAGATCTGACCGTCGGTGATGGAGATCACATTGGTGGGGATATAAGCCGAAACGTCCCCTTGCTGCGTTTCGATGATAGGCAGCGCCGTGATCGAACCACCGCCATAATTGGGATGCATTTTGCAAGCTCGCTCTAGCAAGCGCGAGTGGAGATTGAAAACGTCGCCAGGATAAGCCTCGCGCCCCGGCGGCCGGCGCAGCAACAGAGAGAGTTCGCGATAAGCCGCCGCCTGCTTGGAAAGGTCGTCGTAAACGATGAGCACGTCCTTACCCTGCTCCATAAATTCCTCGCCGATGGCGCAACCGGCGAAAGGAGCGATGTAGAGGAGCGGGGAAGGATCGGAAGCGCCAGCTACCACCACGGTGGTGTAGTCCATAGCCCCGAATTCCCGGAACTTTTCGATAACGTTGGCCACCGTGGAAGCTTTCTGGCCGATGGCCACATAAATGCAGATCACATCCTGCCCTTTCTGGTTGATGATAGCGTCCACCGCAATGGCGGTTTTACCGGTCTGGCGGTCGCCCAGGATGAGCTCGCGCTGCCCACGCCCGATGGGGATCATGCCGTCCACGGCCTTGATGCCGGTTTGCAGCGGTGTATCCACCGGAGTGCGGTAGATAACCCCGGGAGCGATGCGCTCCACCGGGCGGAACTTCTGCGACTTAATGGGCCCTTTGCCGTCCAATGGCCGGCCCACCGGGTCGATAACGCGTCCAATCAGCTCCTCCCCCACCGGCACCGAGGCTATACGTCCGGTGCGCTTGACCACATCGCCTTCCTTGATGTGCATGTAGGGGCCCAGGATCACGCAACCCACATTGTCTTCTTCCAGGTTCAACGCCATACCGTAAACGCCACCGGTAAACTCCAGCAGCTCCGAGTACATGCAGTCTTCCAACCCGTAAACGCGGGCCACGCCATCGCCAATGTATATCACGGTGCCTACATCGGCTACCTCTACCTGAACCTCGTACTTCTCGATTTGCTGGCGAATTATGGAGCTTATCTCTTCGGGCCTAAGCTTCATCTCCTCCTGTCACCCCTTTAACCTACCCGAATTTCGCTAATTTGCCCCCGCAGTCGCTCTAGCTGCCGCGCCACACTGGCATCCACCACTCGGTTCCCAATGCGCACCACCAGCCCCCCCAAAATCTCGGGGGCCACGCGATAGCTGAGCATCACTTCCCTCTTGACCGCCGCTTTCAGGGTCTCGGCCAATTCCTGCGCTTGCTCAGAAGAAAGCTTCACGGCCGAGATTACCTCTACCTCTACCAGATTCTTGGCCTCGTTGAGGAGGCGCCGGTACTCCTCCGCCACATCCTTAAAAAACACTTCCCGCCGAGCGTCCAGCAGCACGTTGAGGAAATTTAGCGTGTAAGGGTGCAGCGCCTTTTCCCAAAGGTCCTTGATAATGGCTTTTTTGACTTCCGCAGGAACCTGGGGGTGGTAAAAGACCCGGCGTAGATCGGTGAACGCCGCCAGCATCTCCTCTACCGCCTTGAGGTCATCAGCTATCTTATCCAGGAGATCCTTCTCCCGCGCCAGATCGAAGAGGGCCCCAGCGTAGCGTTCGGCCACCGCCCCTTTTAGCATGGCAGCTGCTTCACCTCGCTTATGGCCTCCTGGATAAGCTTCTGCTGCAAGTTCTCCGGCAAAGCCTCCCTAATTACCTTGCCCGCCACCAGAATGGCGAGATTAGCCACCTGATCCTTAAGTTCGGCCAGAGCTCGCTCTTTCTCCCGCTCGATGTCCGCCAAAGCGCCTTCCTTGATACGGTTGGCTTCCTCCTTGGCGGCATCCAGGATTGCCTGGGCCTGCTCTTCGCTGGCCTTGGTCGCCCGCTCGATGATGAGTTGAGCTTCCTCGCGAGCTTGGCGCAGGCCGGCTTCCATCTCCTCTTTAAGCTTGCGGGCCTCTTCCTGCTGCCGCTCCGCTCTATCGATGTTCTGCGCCACCAGGTTCTGGCGCTCTTCCAGCAGGCGCATCAACGGCTTGTAGGCCACCAGCCAGAGCAGGAGCAGCAGGAGCAAAAAGTGAAATATCTGCATAACCAGGGTGGCATTCAGTCCTAGCAAGTTTCCTCCTCCTTCCGCACAAAGAGTGCGGGTAGCAGGTTTCGGCCCCCAGGGGCACGAAACCTGCGCTTACCCACCGAAAAAAAGGATCTTGACGATGATTCCCTCCCCCAGCCGAAAGAGTTCGGCGGGGGCTCTGCGCCAGCGCCGGCGCGGCTCGGACTATACAATTTTACCCATGAGCATGAACGCTACTACGACGGCGATAATGGGAATAGACTCGATCAGACCAACGGAGATGAACATGAGGGTCATGAGTTGACCCCGAGCCTCCGGCTGACGAGCCGTACCCTCCAGCAGTTTGGCAGTGCAAATGCCGTCACCGATAGCTGCGCCCAGGGCGCCGAGTCCGGCCGCTAGAGCCATTCCTAGAGCAGCCGCAGCACCTGTAGTCACGCGTTTTCCCTCCTTCCGGGTTTAAAGGTAAAATTTAATGTTCCTCAGCCGAAGCTAAGGATATGTAAGCGATGCTCAAGACAGCGAACACAAAAGCCTGGATAAAGGAAACGAATACACCGAACGCTAACCAGAGAACCGAAGCTGTAAAACCGCCACACCACTCCGCCGGGCCCCGGATGAGTCCCAGCAGGGCCAGCAACATAACTTCTTTACCGTACATGTTGCCGTAAAGTCGGAAAGCCAGTGTGACCGGTTTGGCCAGGTCCTCGATGATGGGGAGCAGGGGAATCGGAAAGAGATAATGGAGAAACATCTTCGCCCCTCGGAATCTGAGCCCCCACACGTACATTAAAACGAAGGTAATGACCGCCATACCCAGCGTGGTGTTCAGGTCAGCAGTGGGAGCCATACAGGCAGGCACCAACCCCAGCAAGTTGCAAATCAAAATGAAGTAAAAGAAGGTTACAAAGAGGTAAAACAAGGGGCGCCCCCTTCTCTCCCCCATGCTATCGTAAACCAGGCCCCGGAAAGATTCCATCATGATCTCGAAGAGGGCCTGCAATTTGGTGGGGCGACGCACGTCCGCGCCCCTGACCGCCAGCATGGCGATGAGCAAAGTGATGATCATGGCCACCCAGGTGAAAATAACGGTGTTGGGGTTTACGTCGAAGGGGAAACCCGCCACCGTTCCCAAATGCCAGGGACCGTGAGGGATATGCCAGATATTTAGCTCGTGCTCAATCTTCTCCAGAGAGAATTCCTCGGCGCACCCTGCCGTGGTCAAAAGCACCAGGATCAGCGAAGCCCCCAAAAGCCAAGTTTTTCTGCCCCGGTTTCTCATCCGCAAACTAGCCTTCACCTCCTTCCCTGGAAAAGCACTGTAAAATAACAAGGGCCTTAGACATCCGCTTCCTCCACGCGGCTACGCCTAAGAACCCTTATCGCCTCGGCCACACTCATCAAGGGCACCAGGAGAACCCCCAGCAAAAAGGTCCGCAAATCGAACCATTGGGTGTAAACGGCAAAGAGGAGCACGGCGAAAAGCATTCCCCAACGCCCCAAAAACCCCAGGTTGAGGAAAACTCTGGCCTTGTCCATACTCCACGTCATGATACGCACCGAACGCGACAAGCGCAAGTAGAGGAAAAAGGCGCTGAGCCAACCCACTCCCAACCCCAGGGCAGCCCCGGACCACAAGGGACTCCCGGGGTAGAAAGCCAGCAGTAAAAGCAAAGTTACCAGCAACCAGCCGGCCCGCAACAGCAAGCGGCGAGCGAAAACCTCGAACTCCAACTCATGCCAAGCCACAGATTCCCCCTCCTTAGGACTGGTTGTTGGCTCCCATACGAGTCAGCAGCCTCACGATACCGAGGATACCCGCACCGATACCCACCAGAAGACCCAGCAAACCCAGCCAGGGAGCGGTGTGCCAGCGCTGATCCAAATAGTTACCAAGCCACCAGCCCACAACCACCGAAGCAGCGAACTGGATGCTTATGGTAGAAGCCACTGCGAAATAACGGAGGGCTTTCCCCCATCCCGAACGGCCGTTACCCACTACCGCTAAACCCCTTGTGCTTTTTTTTACAAGATTGCACCCGCATCTACCAGTAACTGGCATCCCAGCCCTCTCTACCCGCTTCTATGAGCCTCCCTTGACTTTTTAAATATCTTCTACATACCCTCGTTTATTCCTTCTTGCCCGTCTCAGAATTTTGCGCCGGGGGGCAAAAACTTGTGCTCGCAAGCACTTTAGGGGAAAAAGCCTCCGGCCGCGGACCCTGACCAAAGTAGTAAAGCAGCGCCGCGCTTATGCGCTGTGAAGCCCGGCCATCGCCATAGGGATTCACCGCGCTGGCCATCTGGTGGTAAGCCGCCGCGTTGGTCAGCAAGTGGATCACTTCCCGATACACCCGCTCCTCCCCGGTTCCCACCAGGCGCACCGTGCCCGCTTCCAGGGCTTCCGGCCTTTCGGTCACCTCGCGCAGTACCAGGACCGGCTTACCCAGCGAAGGCGCTTCCTCCTGCAATCCTCCCGAGTCGGTCAGCACCAGGTGGCATCGGGCCATAAGGTTGGCAAAATCGGCGTAGGGGAGGGGCTCCAGCAAGTGAACGCGGTCAAGCCCGGCGAAAATCTCCTCCGCCGCTTCCCGCACCACCGGGTTGCGGTGCACGGGGAAAACCACTGCCACGTCTTCCAACCGCTCCACCACCCGGCGCAGGGCGCGGTAGACCTGGCGCAGGGGCTCCCCCCAGTTCTCCCGCCGGTGCGTGGTCACCAAGATAAGCCTTTTCCCCCCTTCCAGAAAGCGGTACATATGCTGGTCGCCGAAGCGATAATCCGCCCGCACCACCGACTGCAGGGCATCGATTACCGTGTTGCCGGTGATGAAAATCTTCTCCGGATCAACCCCCTCGCGTTTGAGAGCCGCGGCGGCGCGGGCCGTGGGAGCGAAATGCAGGTCGGCCAACACTCCGGTCAGATGCCGGTTCATCTCTTCGGGAAAAGGAGCGTATTTATTGCCCGTCCGCAGCCCCGCTTCCACGTGCCCCACCGGTATTTGCAGGTAGAAGGCGGACAGAGCTCCCACGAAAGTGGTGGTGGTGTCGCCGTGCACCAGCACCAGGTCGGGCCTGGCTTCTTGCAGCACCTTCTCCAACCCTCGAAGCGCCCGCACGGTGACCTCGAAGAGGCTCTGGCGCGGGCGCATGATGTCCAGATCGTAAGCGGGCACTATACCGAAGAGCTCCAGGACCTGGTCCAGCATCTCCCGGTGCTGAGCGGTCACCGCCACCACCGGGCGGAAGTGGCTCTGCCGTTGCAGCGCCAGCACCACCGGAGCCATTTTAATGGCCTCCGGTCGAGTCCCAAAAATTACCAGGATGGTCTTCATAGGGCTAGATACCCTTTGGCGACCAGTTTTTGCAGGTGCTGGTCCAGAGCGCTTTCGATGTCAATGCCGTACTGCTCTTCCAGCACAAACATCATGGAAACCGCGGTCTGAGCCACGTCCAAAAGCTCTCGGGTTACCCTCTCCATGACTTCCCGCTGATCCGAAGGGCAGGCTTCTCCGGAGAGGCCGCGCAGTTTCCCTATGGCTTGCGCCAGCTCCCCCGCCTCCTCCATAAGTTTCAAAGCGGTGGACTCCAGGGTGGGGGAAAGGCGGTTCAAACGCGGCAAGGCTATGACTTTACGTCTCATGCTCATCTCTATCCTCTTCCCTTCTCCCAGGAAAACAGAGTTCGCCGCGAAAAGGCTCCAAGCGCACACCGGCCTCAGCGAAAAGTTCCCTGGCGAAGTCATCCGGATAGGTCTCGAGGTACACCACGCGGCGAATCTCGGCCTGAATCAGCATTTTGGCGCATAAAGCGCAAGGAAAATGAGTGGTGTAGAGGGTGGCCCCCGCGATGCTCACCCCGTAGACCGCCGCTTGGAGCAAAGCGTTCTGCTCAGCGTGCAGACCCCGGCAGAGCTCGTGGCGTTCACCGGACGGAATCTCGCGTTCCTGGCGCAAGCAACCTATATCCAGACAATGCCTCAGACCGCTGGGAGCGCCGTTGTAGCCGGTGGCCAGGATGCGGTTGTCTTTTACCAGCACCGCCCCCACCCGCCGGCGCAGGCAGGTGGAACGCAGAGACACCACCCTGGCCAGGGTCATGAAATAGGTGTCCCAATCGGGCCGCATGGGCTTATTCTTCCCGGTAAAGGGGATAAGACCGGCAGAGCTCGGACACCAGGGAACGGGCCTCTTCCTGGTACCGGGCTTCCCCGCGGTGATCCAGGGCGTAATGGATGGCGGTGGCCACGGCCCTCATCTCCTCCGCCCCCAGGCCCCTGGTGGTCGCTGCCGGCGTACCCAGGCGTATACCGCTAGTGACCCGCGGTGGCTGGTTATCGAAGGGCACCACGTTCTTGTTGACCACCAGCCCTACCTGGTAAAGCAGGGCTTCTGCCTCGGCCCCAGTGAGCCCTTTGTTCCGCAGATCGACCAGCACCATGTGGTTATCCGTGCCCCCGGAAACCAGCTCGAACCCGTAGTCTTGCAAGGCGGCAGCCAAAGCGCGAGCGTTTTCCACCACCCGCCGCTGGTACTCCTTGAACTCCGGTTGCAGCGCCTCCCTGAAGGCCACTGCTTTGGCAGCGATGACGTGCATGAGAGGCCCCCCCTGGGTGCCGGGGAAAAGCGCCTTGTCGATGGCGGGCCCGTACTCCTGCTTGCCGAGGATCAAGCCGCCCCGCGGCCCCCGCAGGGTTTTATGCGTGGTGGAAGTGACCACATCAGCGTAGCTAACAGGGCTCTGGTGCAGACCCGCGGCCACCAGCCCCGCTATGTGAGCTATATCGGCCATGAGCTTGGCCCCCACCTCCTGAGCGATGGCGGCAAAGCGGGCAAAATCTATCTCCCGGGGATAAGAGCTCGCCCCGGTGATAATCAGCTTGGGCCGGTGGCGCCGAGCGAGCTCGGCCACCTCTTCGTAATCGATGGTGCCAGTGTCTCGCCTTACCCCGTAAGGGACAAAGCGAAAATAACGGCCCGACATATTAACCGGGCTGCCGTGGGTGAGGTGCCCCCCGTGGGCCAAATCCATACCCATGAGGGTGTCGCCAGGTTGCAGCAAGGCGAAATAAACAGCGAAATTGGCCTGGGTGCCGGAGTGAGGCTGCACGTTGGCGTACTCGGCCCCGAAAAGGAGCTTGGCACGCTCGATAGCCAACTCCTCCACCCGATCCACATATTCGCAGCCACCGTAATAGCGCTTACCCGGATAGCCTTCGGCGTACTTGTTGGTCAAGACCGACCCCTGGGCCGCCATCACCGCGCGGCTGGCAAAGTTTTCCGAAGCAATCAGGACCAACTTTTCCTCTTGGCGCCGCTTTTCTTCCTCAATCGCCTGAAAAACTTCCGGATCGACTTCCTCCAAAGGCTGCAAAATCCTGCGCAACTGCTACAATCCCCCTCTTTCGCGCGCCAGAATTTTATCCACCCGGCGGCGATGACGCTCTCCCGCGAAGGAAGCCGCCAGCCAGGTTCGGACGATCTCCAGGGCCAAGCCCGGCCCTATTACCCGCTCTCCCAGGCCCAGAACGTTGGCATCGTTATGTTCCCGGGACATGCGGGCCGAATAGGTGTCGTGACACAAGGCGGCCCTTACCCCCGGCACCTTATTGGCCGCTATGGTCATGCCGATGCCGGTACCGCAGATCAGAATCCCCCGGTCGAAATCGCCCCGCGCCACGGCCTCGGCCACGGCGAAAGCGATGTCCGGGTAGTCGCAGGACTCAGGCGAGTGGGTGCCGAAGTCCCGGTATTCCAGCCCCTCCTCCTCCAGAAAACGGCGAACAACTTGCTTGAGCTGCCAGCCGCCGTGATCCGAACCTATGGCTATCTTCACCGGCAGCCAACTCCTTTCAGTTTCTTCCTCACGCAAAGTGTTAATTCGCAATTCAAGCGCGTGGTTCCTGCTCCTTCAACCATCTTTCTATCACCATGCGGCAAAGCTGGCGGATTTCCTCGGCATACTGGCGGTAGTAGTGCAGGGGAAGGCCGATGGGGTCGTCTAGATCTTTAGGCCGGCCCGCGTACTCCCCCAAGGTAAAGATCTTCTCCTTGGCCTCGGGCGCCAGCTCCAGGAGGTGGGCCTTGTGCCGTTCGGTCATGGCCAGCACCAGGTCGGCCTCCGCCAGCATCGCTTGCGTTACCCGGCGCGCCCGGTGCCCGCTTATATCTATCCCCCATTCGGCCAGGGCCGTCACCGCTTCCTCGGAAGCCGGCATACCCTCCAGGGCGTAAAGCCCGGCGGAGGAAACCTCCACCTCCTCCACCCCGTAAGCCCCTAGCAGTTGCCGGAAGATCCCCTCGGCCATGGGTGAGCGACAGGTGTTGCCACTGCACACAAACAGTAGCTTTCGTGCCATTTATCTCACTCCTCGCAAAAAATGCAGCCCTATGCCAATAAGCAATATGCCCCCCGCCAGTTGCGCCCAGCGCCCCACCAGGACCCCTGCTAACCGACCCAAGCCCAGCCCCAAAGCGGTCATAAAGCCCGCTACCGCGCCGCAGACCAGGGCCACCAGCAAAGGGGGAAAGTGGTAAACGCCCAGGGAGAAGCCCACGCTCAAAGCGTCCAGGCTCACCGAGGCACCCAGCAGCAGTATACCCCCGAGGCCGGGGCGCAGCGCCGGGGCTTCTCCTTCGCCACGCCGGAAGTGACTCCAGAGCAGCCGCGCGCCCAGATAAAGGAGAACCGCTGCCCCCAACAAAGCGGCCAGGGAGCCCAGAAAAAGCTCCACTAACTTCCCAGTCCACCAGCCGGCCAGGGGCATGAAGACGTGGTAGGCCGCCACGGTGAAGATCAGCCCCAGCGCCCGCCTCCGGCTCAAAAGAGCGCCCAGCCCCAGACCCACCGCCACCGAGAAGGCGTCGGTGCCCAGCACCACCGCCAGCAGAAATAAGGTCAACCACTCCATAAGGCTTAACTTCTACCTACCTCGTACCTCTCGGCGGCCATCTCCCGCAGCCGCAGGAGCACCGCCTCCCCCACCTCCGCCACCACCGCTTCCGCCACTATGATCTCCACCCGCTCCTCTATATCCCGCAGGGCGGCGTAAAAGGTGGCGGCCACGCTGCGGGGCCCGCCCTTGAGCCGGCCACAGGCCAGGACAGTGAAGGGCCGATAAAGCTCCACCCTCTCTTCACGGGTGAGCACCCCTACCCGCCGGCCCGCCCGGTCTTGCCGGGAAGCTTCGGCCAGAACCCGCTCCACCACCAGCTCAGGCACCCCTCCCTCTACCAATACCAGCGGCGCTTTAAGCCGCCAGCGCCCTTCCCCTTCGGTCAGGGCCACCGCGGGCTTAATCCCCGTCCTCTCCTCTATGTCCCCCGGCAGAAGAGCTCCCACCCGCCGGACAATAAACTCTTCCCCCTTTACCTCCACCACCGTGGACTCTATCCCCAAGGGAGTGGGACCGCCGTCCAGCACCCCCGCTATCGCCCCTCCCAGCTCGGCGAGCACGTGCTCCGCCCTGGTGGGAGCAGGCCGACCGGATAGGTTGGCGCTGGGCGCCGCCAAAGGAAGGCCGACTGTGCCAATGAGCTTTCGCGCCACCGCGTGATCGGGCACCCTAACCCCCACGGTCTCCCCCCCGGCCGTGAGGCTCGGTGGCAGGTCAGAAACGGCGGGGAGTATCAGGGTGAGGGGCCCGGGCCAGAAGGAGGAGATGAGCCGGCGGGCCGTAGAGGGAACCTCCTTCACATACCGGAAGAGCTCCTCAGGGTCCGCCAGGTGCAGGGTCAGAGGCTTGCGAGCCGGGCGCCCTTTCACCGCGAAGACCCGGCGCAGGGCCTCTTCTCGAATCACCGCGCCCAGGCCGTACACCGTCTCCGTGGGGAAGGCCACCAACTCTCCCCGCCTCAGGAGCTCCCCCGCTTCCTCCAGGGCCGAGTTTTCGGGACGCAAGGGGTCGACCCGCCACACCTTGGTCATTTACCTACCTCCTGCGCTAATCTCAACGACGAAGAACGGTACGGTGAGGAGGGCACGGGCGTCAGTCCTTCCCGCGAAGGCGGGCCAGCACAAGCCGCGCCCTGCCCGCCAGATCGCGCCTCACCTCGAGCTCTTCCCAATCCTCATCGAAAAGCTCCAACATCCCCGAGCGCTGCCAGGGAGCCATCTCGGCAAGAAGATACCCCCCCGGGCGTAAAATCTTCTTGGCCTGGGGCACCAGGCGCCGGTAAAGGGCCAGCCCGTCTGCGCCGCCGTCCAGCGCCTGCCGGGGTTCCCGCTGCACTTCCCGGCTCAGGGTGGGAAGAAAGGCGCGGGGGATATAAGGGAGATTAGCCCCTACCAGGTCCACCTTTCCCGCCACCGGCGAATCTTCCAAGGGAGAAAGAAGGTCGCCCGCCAGGAAAGTTATCCTCTCCTCCACCCCGTGGCGTCGGGCGTTACGCCGCGCGCAGCACAGGGCCTCCGGACTGGTGTCTAAAGCTAAAAGGCGAGCTCGCGGCAAAGATACCGCCCAGCTCACCGCCACCGCCCCGCTGCCGGTACCAACGTCCACCAGGAGGGGGCTCTCCTTCCCCTTCACCTTCTCCAAACCGGCCTCCACCAAAAGCTCGGTCTCCGGGCGGGGAACCAGCACAGCCGGGGTAACCTCCAGTTCCAGCCCCCAGAACTCCCTTTTCCCGATGAGGTAAGCCAAGGGTTCCCCGGCCAGCCGCCGCCCCACCAACTCCCAGAAGCGGAGTCGCGTGAGAAAAGGCACCGGCAAATCGGCCGCACCATACAAAAAGAGGCGGTCGCGCTTTGTGAGATGCGCCAGCAAGACCTCCGCCTCCAGGCGCGCCTCTTTGATCCCCGCCTCTTTAAGCCGGTGCGTACCCGCCGCCAAGAGTTCTTTCACTCGCATACAAGACCTTTAGCTTATCTGGCGCAGGCGCTCCGCCTGGTCCGCCGCCGCCAGCGCCGTCAGCAACTCGTCCAGATCCCCCTCCAAAATTTCTTCCAGCCGGTAAAGGGTTAGATTGATACGGTGATCGGTAACCCGGTTTTGGGGGAAGTTGTAGGTGCGCACCCGCTCGCTGCGGTCCCCGCTCTTCACCTGGGAACGCCTTTCCGCCGCTATGGCCGCCTCCTGCTCCTGGCGCTTGCGCTCCATGAGGCGAGCTCGCAGAATCTTCATGGCCTTGTCGCGGTTCTTCAGCTGCGAGCGCTCGTCCTGGCAGGTGACCACGATTCCCGTAGGCAGGTGGGTGATGCGGACAGCGGAATAAGTGGTGTTCACCGACTGCCCTCCGTGCCCGGAGGCGCAAAAGGTGTCCACCCGGATCTCCTTAGGATCGATCTCCACGTCCACCTCTTCCGCCGCCGGTAACACCGCCACCGTGGCCGCCGAGGTGTGGATGCGCCCCCCGGTCTCCGTTACCGGCACCCTTTGCACCCGGTGCACCCCACTTTCAAACTTGAGCAGGCTGTAAACCCCCTTGCCCTCGATGGAGACCACCACCTCTTTGACCCCACCCAGGTCGGTGGCGTTGGTGCTCAGAAGCTCCGTCTTCCAGCCCCGCTTCTCGGCGTAGCGCAGGTACATGCGTAAAAGATCGGCAGCGAAGAGGGCCGCCTCTTCCCCCCCGGTTCCGGCTCGGATCTCCAAAATAACGCTGCGCTCGTCGTCGGGGTCCCGGGGCAAAAGCATGAGTCGCAGCTCCCGCTCCAGCCATTCCCGCCTCTCGCGCAGGGTCTCCCACTCCTCCTGAGCCAACTCCCGGAGTTCCTGGTCCTGCTCTTGCTGCAGCAGCGCCTCGGCCTCCTCGATGCCGGCCTGCACTCGCTTGTACTCCCGGTAGGCGCTGACAATGGGCTCGAGCTCGGCGTGGTGCTTGACGTATTCCCGCCAGCGCCTCTGCTCGGCCATCACCTCCGGATCAGCAATCTTGGCCGTTAGCTCCTCAAACTGTTGCTCTATCGCTTCTAGTTTCTCCCACATCACCCTCACCTCCTTCCGGTAAAATAGCCTGCAACGCCGCCAACGCCACCTCCACCTGCGCTCCATCTGGCTCCCTGGTAGTGAGGCGTTGCAACCACAGACCGGGGGCCACCAGGGGACGCAACCACGGGGAAGTGGACCCGCTGGACCAGCGCAAGACTTCGTAGCTTACCCCGGCCAGCAGCGGCAGCAATAAGAGGCGCGAAAGCAAGCGCCACCACAATGGTCCCTGCCCCACCAAGGAAAAGAAAAAAATACTCAAGAGCAGCACCAGCAAGAGAAAACTGGTACCGCAACGGCGGTGAATCACCGGGAAAACCGCCACCGCGTCCGGCAGAAGGGGAGCACCGGCCTCGTAAGCGTTGATCACCCGGTGCTCGGCCCCGTGGTAAGCGAATACCCGCCGGATATCGGGCAGCCAGCTGATCGCCCAGAGATAAAGCAGAAAAACTACCAGCCGCACCAAGCCCTCCAGCAGGTTCTGCAGCCAGTAAGCGGGTATCTGCTGGCGGAAAAAGTAAGCCGCCCCAGCTGGGAAGAGCACAAAGAGCAACACTCCAGCTCCCAGACCGAAGGCGATGGTGGCCGCCACCTCTCCCCGGCTCAACTGCTCCTCTTCTCCCGCCGCCTCGGCCGCCGAAATGCTCAGGGCCTTTACCCCTAGCACCAGCGCCTCGTAAAGAAGCACCACCCCTCGCACCAGGGGAAAACGCCAGCCTCCCGGGCGGTCGGGAATCTCCTCCCGGCGCACAGCTATAGAACCGTCAGGGCGACGCACCGCCACAGCCCAGGACGAAGGTCCGCGCATCATCACGCCCTCGATTACGGCCTGCCCCCCGTAGCGTGGCAGGCTCCGCTTTATAGGCCGTACTTCTTCTTGAAGCGTTCTACCCGCCCCCGACGTTCCACAATCATCTGCCGCTGTCCCGTATAAAAGGGATGGCACTGGGAGCAGACCTCCACCTTTAATTCTTTCCTGGTTGACATAGTCTCAAAGGTAGCCCCGCAGGCGCAAATTACCCGCGCTGGACCGTAATCCGGATGAATGCCCTTCTTCACCCTCTGTCACCTCACTTTCACCAGAAACCGGATGCTATTATAGCACGGCCATTCCCATCCCGGCAACGACGCGCAGCCCATTGATCGTGTCAACCTACTGTAGGAGTCTCGAGCCCCACTGTCCCCGGACCAGGACGAACTACCAAAGAAGATCGATGTTCCGGCTCAAAGCTTTGAGGGCTCTGGTTAATGACGTTACCGGACCCCGTAGAGCGGGAAGATTATCGAACACCTCACCCGATATTTTCCTTAGCCTCTGCCTCTCTTCCTCGACAGCTGCCTTATCGATCTCTAAAGCCCTTAAGCCCTCCTTCCGTCGGGCTACATATTGCTCCCGCAAGGAAACACCATTCGCCTTCGCCACCCGCAACCGGGCCATCCGGTCTACCCCACGAGCACTCCAGGCCATCGGTCGGGATGATAACCGTGCCGAGAAGAGATGACTTACGTGCGCCTCCGCACTTACCCCCAACTCCGCCCCGGGATAAAGCCGGTAGGCCATTATCCCCTCCCAGTTCCGCCGGATGTAACGTCGGCAATCCCGTACCGCTTCCTTCCGCGCAGGACTCGCCGCAGCTTTGCCCGCCCGCCGCAAAATCGCCTGTACCTTTACCTCATCACCCTCCCATAAGGCCGCCCAAATCTCTCTATAACCATCACTATCACGCCCCAAAGCAGCCACCAGGTACTTGTCCAGGTGAAAAAGATCTAAGACAAAGACGCTCCTCGGTAGAAACTCCAGCCCTTTCTTTATCCACCTGTCTCCGTCACCGCAGAGGTAAATCCGCTCCACAGAAGATAATTCGTACTGCTCCTCGATGTAGCTCAACACCTCGAACCACAGCTCATCCGTATCTGAGTAAAGCCCTCCCAAGTAATAAGGCCGCTTGAGTCTGTATCTGTCTTTCCCCACCTTCTCTTTCCCCTCGTGGATGTAAACCAGCCGGGGTAAGTACTTCTTCCCGTCCTGACCTGCTACGTGGTCTTCATCCGCCTCCACATAAAGAACCTTCCCCCGGCGCTTCTCCCCAGGCGGCTCGGGCAGTTCTTCCAGTGTAAAGTTGTGAATCACCTTCTTCACCGCTTCGCCGCTTAGCACAACCTCCCGATTGCCTCTCCCTACCCTCTCGCCACTCTTCCGGTAGGAAAGATCTACCGCTTCTTCTAAGGCTTGTGCTTTAACCAGAGGATCAACCCGTGCGTGCGGCCCGTAACCTACCAACCGATCTATCAGGTGCACCCGCTCCCCAGTCTCTTTGTGCCGGTAATAGGTTCGCTTATAGTTGACCAGACCGAAAAGGGTAAGTACTTCTTTGGGATCGTTTCGCCGCTCTACCCGCCAGCCGGGCCGCTTTTCCCGGTGCTCCCGAAGATAGGCGTCTTTCGCCTCTAAAACTTCCCTCAAAACCTCCTGTCCCAGGTTATTAAGCTCCTGCCAGAGCTTCTCCTCGAAGCTTAAAAAGTCGGTCCCTTCCTCCAGAACCTTCAACGTTAGCTCCGCTACCCTCTGGAACTTCTCCCAAATCTGCTTTATAATCTGCATAGAGACCTCACCCTCCTGAGTGGTTGTTTAAGCAACTACTCGTCCGTTGCAAGGACGGTGAGGTCTCTCTTCTTTCTCCCCTTCCTTAGCTCCTGCAAAATTCCTACAGTAACTTTACACTAACCAGCCCATTGGCGCGATCTCGCGGCGGCGGGTTTCGCGAGCACCACCAGCGAGTCCCGGAGCTGAGATCGATGAATAGGGCAGGATTATCGCCCCTCTCCGCAGAATATACAGTATTGCGATTCCGATTCCACATGCGAGTGGGGTGAGCAACCATGGGAGAGAAAAACGCTTCCCGCTGCCCTTTCTGCGGCTCTCCCGTCAGTGAGGATTCGGATGTGCTCCCCCTGCACCTGCGGGCCGGTTCGGCCTGGCTGGGCTGGTTGCACTATCTGGTATGTCCTCGCTGCGGGCGGGTGGGATACCGGGAAGAAGAACTCGACCGTCTAAACGAGGCCATTATCGCCCACATGGCCCTCAACTACTTCCCGGCTCGGGAAGGGCAAGAAGAAGGGGCGGACGAGCAGGGCAATCTGGCAGGCTGGATGTACCAGTTTAAAGAACCGGTGGCCACCTTTGGCTTCTAAACCGGGACTTCACCGCCGAGCTGGCCCGGTCCTCCTGCTAATAGGGCTGGTCCTGGCCGTTGCCAGCTGTCTCAACCCCACGCCCACCGCCAGCGGCCGCTGGCAGGAGGGGAGCTGGGCGCTTTATTTCCCTCGTGCCGGCCAGGACCCTGCGCCCGTTTTGGTGGCGTTGATCGGGCAAGCCCAGTCTTCCTGCGACGTGGCCATATACAGCCTCACCCACCCGGATATCGTCAGAGCTCTGGTAGCGGCTCACCGGCGGGGCGTGCGGGTCAGGGTCATTACCAACAAGGACTGGCAGCAAAACGATTCCCAGCGCCACGCCGTGAACGTGTTGCTGCTGGCAGGTGTGCCGGTGCAGGCCAACACCCACGCCGGCCTCATGCACCTGAAGATGGTGGTTATCGACGGCAAAATCACCACCACCGGCAGCTACAACTTCACCCGCAGCGCCAGCGAAAGGAACGATGAGATGCTGCTTTTAGTTTACTCGGAAAACCTATCCCAGGCTTGCGGCCGAGAGTTTGAGCGCCTGTGGAACGACCGGGCCAACTTCGCCCCGGTTACTCAGCGGTAGTTGGGAGAAAAGCTCTTAACTTCCCCGTCCCCACTGGCCTGCTTGAAGGCCTGGAAGCTACGCACCAGTTCCTCGTTGGAGCGCGTGCGCCGCAACTCTTCCAGCAGGTGCTCCATAGCTTCCCAAGGAGTCATCTCGTTGGTCACCCGCCGGAAATACCAAACCAACTCCAGTTCCTCCTTGCTCAGCAGGAGCTCTTCCTTCCGCGTGCCCGAGCGCTTGACATCAATGGCGGGGAAAATGCGGCGCTCGGCCAGACGACGATCCAGCACCAGCTCCATGTTGCCGGTGCCCTTGAACTCTTCGAAAATCACCTCGTCCATGCGGCTGCCCGTCTCGATAAGGGCGGTGGCCAGAATAGTGAGGCTCCCCCCCTCCTCCAACTTGCGGGCGGCGCCGAAAAAGCGCTTGGGCTTGTGCAGAGACGCGGGGTCCACCCCTCCGGAAAGGGTGCGCCCGCTAGGGGGGATTACCAGATTGTGAGCTCGCGCCAGCCGCGTGATGCTGTCCAGCAAGATGGCCACGTCACGCCCGTGCTCCACCAGGCGCTTGGCGCGCTCCAGCACCATCTCGGCTACCTTTACGTGGTTCTCCGGGGGCTCGTCGAAAGTGGAACTCACCACCTCGGCGCGCACCGAGCGGCTGATATCGGTCACTTCCTCGGGGCGCTCGTCGATGAGTAGGATTATCAAGTATATCTCCGGGTGATTAGCGGTTATGCTGTTGGCGATCTCTTTCAAAAGCGTGGTCTTGCCCGCCTTAGGAGGAGCCACGATCAAGCCTCTCTGCCCTTTGCCCAAGGGGGCTATCAAATCGATGATCCGGGTGGAAATATGCTCAGGAGTGGTCTCCAGGCGGATGCGCTCACAGGGGTAAAGGGGCGTGAGGCTGTCGAAGTGGGGGCGCGGCGTGAGTCGATCGGCGTCGTACCCGTTGACGCGCTCCACCCGCAGGAGGGCGTAGTACCTCTCCGCCTCTTTGGGCCGGCGCACCACCCCTTCCACCAGGTCGCCCGTGCGGAGGTCGAATTTGCGGATCTGGGAAGCGGAAACATAAATATCGTCGGGGGAGGAGAGGTACTTGTGGGGGCGAAGAAAACCGTAACCGTCCGGTAAAATTTCTAGGATGCCGCGGGCGCTGGGGGCCGGAGCCGGTTCTCGCTCTACCTCCGCTCGGACTGCCGCCACCGGTTCGGGCTCCCGCACTTCCGCCGGCGTTTCGGCAGGAGCGGCCGCCGAAATCCGGTCCCGGATGGCCTCGATGAGCTCCTGTTTCCGCAAGCGGTAATACTCCGGCACGCCCATCTCCTTGGCCATCGCGCGGAGCTCGGGGACGGTTCTGCGCTCCCAATCCTGGGGTAACGCCATCTGATTCACCCCTTTTCTGGCATCATTTTGTTTGCGGGGTACTTTATACCACACCAATGGAGTCAAAAGCATCTACCTCGCTTGCGACGGAAATTAAGAAATTTTTACTTAGAGGAAAGGCTCTGTCCGCTGCGGTGCCAATCGGCCAAGAAACGCTCGATGCCGATATCGGTGAGGGGATGGCGCACCATCTGCTCCAACACGCGGAAGGGAACCGTGGCGATGTGCGCTCCCGCGCGGGCCGCGGCCACCACGTGCATGGGATGACGAATGCTGGCCGCGATTATCTCGGTGGGCAAACCATGCAGAGAAAAGACCTCAGCTATCTCAGCCACCAAAGCCATACCGTCTTGCCCGATGTCGTCCAGGCGCCCCACAAAGGGGCTCACATAACTAGCCCCCGCCAGGGAAGCGAGCAGAGCCTGGTTGGTGGAGAAGACCAGCGTGACGTTAGTCTTTATCCCCCTAGCTTTCAAGGCCTTAACCGCCTTCAAGCCTTCGGGAGTGATGGGGATTTTTATTACCACATTGGGGTGCAGGCAACTCAGTTTCTCAGCTTCGGCCACCATTCCCCCCGCCTCGGTGCTGATCACTTCGGCACTCACCGGACCGCCCACCAGTTCAGCGATCTCCTTGACCAGCGAGGGGAAATCCCTTCCTTCCCGCGCCACCAGGGAAGGGTTAGTGGTCACTCCGTGAATCACGCCCCAGGAAACCGCTGTGCGAATCTCTTCCAGGTTAGCCGTGTCTAGATACAGCTTGATAGCTAGTTACCCCCTTCATGCTTAAATTATACGCCAATCGCCTTACCTGAGCTACCGCAAAGGCGCAATTTGGCGCGAATTACCTCGGTGGCTTCTTCCCGCGCCGCTCCCAGAGGCCGGCGCGGATCGAGTTCGTCGGGGTGATCCAGCAGCTCCCGGCGCAGGCGGCCGACAAAAGCTTGCCGGATGTCGGTGTCGATGTTAACCTTGCGGATGCCTCGCTCGATGGCCTCCCGCACCGCTTCGGTCGCCAGGCCCGAGGCGCCGTGAAGAACCAAAGGAACCTTAACCTGAGCGGCGATATGGCTCAGGCGCTCGAAGTCTAGCCGTGGTTCTCCGCGGTAGCGCCCGTGAGCGGTGCCGATAGCCACCGCCAAAGCGTCCACCCCGGTCTGCTCCACGAAATGGGCCGCCTCATCGGGGTCGGTGAAAAAGGCCTCTCGCTCTGCCACCGCGATCTCGTCTTCCACCCCGCCGACGCGACCCAGCTCCGCCTCCACCGAAGCCCCCACGGCCCGAGCCGCCTTCACCACCTCTTTGGTGAGGGCCAGGTTCTCCTCCAAGGGCAGGTGCGAAGCATCGATCATCACCGAGGAAAAGCCGGCCACCAGGCACTGGATGACCTGCTCGTAGCTCGTGCCGTGGTCCAGATGCAACACCACCGGAACCGTGACCTGCCGCAAGGCCGCCCGGGCCATCGCCGCCAGGTATTCCAGCCCCGCGTACCTGATCGCTCCCGGGCTGAATTGAACGATCACCGGCGAGCGCTCGGCCTCGGCCGCCGCCGCAATGGCCTGCAGCACTTCCATATTATTGCAGTTGAAAGCCCCGACCGCGTAACCCCCGGCCGCAGCCGCCCCCAGCACCTCCCGCAAAGTGACAAGCGGCACTGCAGCAACACCTCCCGGGGAAGCTTCACCCTTTTATTTTCTCCGTTTCGCCCGTTTTTTGCGCCGCGTTAGGGCCGCAGCTGCCGAACGCTCCGCGCGGAAGAGCTTGATGGTAGACATGCCCTCCAGAGCGCGCACATCCGCCTCCGTCGCCGCTGGCAGCGTCGCCTTGCGCCCGCAGGAGCGACAGCGCAGCACCACCCCATCGGGCAGGAGCTCCACTTCCACATCCTCGCGCCCGCAGGGGCAAAATATCCCGCCCTCCCCTGCCAGTTCTTCCACCAGATACAAGACCTCGAACATGACCTCCGGGTTGACGAAGTAATCTTCCCCGCCCAGCTCGTCCACCAGCGCCTCCAGCTCTTCTCGCAAGCTACGGGAGACCTCCCGCAGCTTGGAGTGAGGCCCCAGATAGCCGATCTCCAGGCCCACCTGGCTACAGAAAAGGCGAATAAGCTCCCCCGACCAGATCTTCCGCCCCTTCAGGTGGAAGCGGTGAACCTGCTCGCAATAGGGACAGATAATCTCCACCACGTAGTTGCGGCGGTCCCGGGTGATGATCCGCGCCTTCTCCTCGCCACAGGAGCAGCGAAGGATCAAAGGACGCGAGGGGACACTGGCGAAACGGGAGACCGGAGCCGCTTCCTCCCGGGAACAAAAGGAACAACGCACCAGCAGGTAGGTCTCGGTATCTACCGGCATAATGATAAAGCCTCCTAAACAGGTAGCGATAAAGATAAGACGGTCGACTCGGCTTTATTTATTCGCTGCCGTCAACTCGATTCCTGCCGTTAAAGTCCGGAAAGTTCGCTTCGGATCAGCTGCCGGAGCTGGTTCAAATCGAAAGGCTTGTGCAGCACCGGCACCCCCAATTCCTCGCCCACTCCTTCGTCTCCCGTGACCAGCACCAGCGGGACCTGCCCCTGGAGCTCGTGCCGGAGGGCCTCTCCCCCAGGGCAGTTCAGATCCAGCACCACCAACTCCGGCCTTTCCTGGGCGATGAGTTCCCGGGCCTCATCGCCACCGGACGCCTCGGCCACTCTCCAGCCGGCGGCCGCCAAAGCCTCGCGCATCACCAGCCGCACCAGCGGCTCGTCATCCACCACCAGCAGGTAGCTCATGGCTTACCCAGCCCTCCCAGCCCCAGGACCGCAGCGACCACGCCGACCACCATCGCCACCAGGAAGACGAGGAAGATCAGAGCCAGCAACGGAACCAACACCAGCAGCACCGCCTGCCCGGTGGCCAACTCGTGCTCCTCCCGCAGCCCCACCACCAGCAGCACCGCCATCCAGACCAGCAGGGCCAGCCCGGCCAGACCTCCAACCAGCGAGGTGGCCGCTTCCGAAACCCGCGCCAGCACCAGCAACACATCCAGGGGCACCAGATAGAGCTGGGGAGTGATCACCAAAGCGCAGACCGAGAGCACCCCCAGGGGCGTGCCCCGCCCCCCCATCAGGTGGCCCACCAGGTAAAAGAAGCTGGCCTGCAGCAACCATAGCATCAAGGCCAGCGGGATGCCCAGCAGCAGGAAAGCCGCCAGAAAGGGAACCGTAGCGTGGGGAAGCGAAGCCGAAGCGGAACTGGACGCGCGCATGAGTAGGAGGTTGGTAAGCCCGTTGAGCACCAGCACCAGCAGGTAGAGGGTTAGGGCGGATTTAAAACTCCTGCGGGCCTCCGCGCGCCTGATGGTTTGCAAGGGAGCGAAAAGCATACCGGCGAGGAGTTCAAGGATTCCCATCCTCTCTTCGGTCAAGAGCGCAAGCCTCCTTTCGGCAATTGGGGAGCGAAACGCTCCCCCAGGGGAACCCCAAACAGGCGCTGGAAAAAGGAGCGGTAACCGAGCTCCTGCACTTCCGGCTTTCCTTTGATCCCGGCCAACTCCCCGGCCAGGCGCACCGCCGTGTGCAGGTCCCCCAGCTCGTCCACCAGGCCGAGCTCTTTAGCCTGCTGTCCAGTGAAAACCCGGCCATCGGCCAGCGCCAGCACCTTATCCCGGGGCATATGCCTTCCCTCGGCCACGTGGTTCACGAATTGCTGGTAAATATCGTCTACCATGCCCTGCAAGATTTTCCGCTCCTCCGGCGTTAGGGGGCGGCCGGGATTGCCCATATCCTTGTAAGGTCCGCTTTTAACTATCTCCGGTTCCACACCCAGCTTGTGGTACAGGCCCGATAGGTTGGTGGTCTCGAAGATCACGCCTATGCTCCCGGTAATGGTAGCCGGTAGAGCTACGATGCGGTCGGCACTGGCCGCCACCCAGTACCCCCCAGAAGCCGCCGTGTCACCCATCGACACGACCACTTTTTTGCCCGCTCGCTGCACCCGGCGCACCGCATCGCTGATCTCCTGGCTGGCCGCGGCGCTGCCGCCCGGGCTATCGATACGCAACACCACCGCCTTGATGGAAGGGTCCTTCTCCGCCCGGCCCAACGCCTCGATTACTCCCCGGGAGTCGGCCGGGCCCCCGAAGAGCGAAGGCGCGCCGCCCTCCCCAGCGATAACCCCGGTGAGATAGACCAGGCCCACCTTACCACCGCCGCGGACCGGGCTCTCTTCCCGGCCACGGCCCCACACGGCCGCCAGCACCAGGAGCAGCCCAATGACCCCCAGCGCGACGCCGCCTAAAACTCGCTTCCGCACAGCGTCTCCTCCTCCTCTTTAAGCAACTCCCGGCCGGCCAGAGCTAGCGCCGCCCCCACGAAATCGCGAAAGAGGGGGTGAGGACGGGCAGGGCGAGACTTAAATTCCGGATGGAATTGGGTCGCCACGAACCACGGGTGGTGGGGCAGTTCCACCACCTCCACCAGGCGCCCGTCGGGAGAAAGGCCGCTTAGAACCAGACCCTTTTCCGCCAGGATATAGCGGTAGTCGTTGTTGAATTCGTAGCGGTGCCGGTGCCGCTCACGCACCTCCGGGACCCCGTAGGCGGCGTAGGCCCTGGTGCCGGGAACCACCCGGCAAGGGTAACCACCCAGACGCATGGTCCCTCCCTTGTCGGTCACCGCCCGCTGCTCCGGCAAAAGATCGATGACCGGGTGGGGAGTGTGGGGATCGAACTCGGCGCTGTGCGCTCCTTCCAGCCCCGCCACCGAGCGGGCGAACTCCACCACCGCCAGCTGCATTCCCAGGCAAATGCCCAGAAACGGTATCCCTTCCTCCCGGGCGTAACGGATGGCCGCGATCTTACCTTCCACGCCTCGCTCGCCAAAACCGCCGGGGACCAAGATCCCCCCCACTCCCTCCAGCAGGCGAGAGGGGGGATTCTTTTCCAGATCTTCGGCGCTTACCCAGCAAATCTTTACCCGGGCATTATGAGCACAGCCGGCGTGGATCAGCGCCTGCACTACGCTGAAGTAAGCGTCGCGCAGATCCACGTACTTGCCCACCAGAGCTATGGGCACCTCCCGGCGGGGATGGTAGAGGCGGTGCACCATCTCGCGCCAGGAAGCCAGTTCCGGCGCCCGGTCTTCCATACCCAGTCGCTGCACCACGTAGGTCCCCAGGCCCTGCTCCTCCAGGCGCAGGGGGATCTCGTAAATGGAAGGCACGTCCAGGGCCTCTATCACCGCTCGCGGCTCCACATCGCAGAAAAGGGCGATTTTACGAATCAGGTCTTCACCCAGGGGCATTTCCGAGCGGCAAACGATAACATCCGGCTGGATACCGATGCTCCGGAGCTCCTTGACGCTGTGCTGGGTGGGTTTGGTCTTGAGCTCCCGCGCTCCCCGCAGATAGGGGACCAGAGTGACGTGAAGGTATAGGGTCTTTTCCCGGCCCAAATCGCTTCGCAGCTGGCGGATGGCCTCCAGGAAGGGCAACGACTCGATGTCGCCCACCGTTCCCCCGATCTCCACCAACACCACGTCCGCGCCCGAGTCGCGCCCCACGGCGCAGATGCGCTCCTTGATCTCGTTGGTCACGTGCGGAATTACCTGGACCGTGCTTCCCAGGTAGTCTCCCCGCCTCTCCTTGGTGATCACCGACCAGTAAATGCCCCCAGCGGTGACATTGCAGGAGCGGTTGAGATCGGTGTCTATAAAACGCTCGTAGTGCCCCAGGTCTAGGTCGGTCTCCGCCCCGTCTTCGGTGACGAAAACCTCGCCGTGCTGGAAGGGGCTCATGGTGCCAGGATCCACGTTGATGTAGGGGTCCAGCTTCTGGATCATCACTCCTAACCCCCGGCTCTTCAACAGGCACCCTAGGGAAGCCGCCGTCACCCCCTTGCCCAGGGAAGAAACCACGCCGCCGGTGACGAAGATGTACTTGCTCATGGCTACATCCGCTCCGGAGCCGCGATTCCCAGAAGACCCAGACCCTGGCGCAAAACCAACTGCGTGGCCGCCGCCAATCCCAAACGGGCCTCTTCCAGAGCAGGTTCCGCCCCTATGATGCGGTGCTCATTGTAGAAGGAGTGGAAGAGGGAACTCAAATCGTACAGGTAAGCGGCCAGGCGGTGGGGGGCCAGATTCAAAGCCGCCCCCTCCACTTCCTCGGGGAATAGAGCCAGCTGGTGCATGAGCCGCCGCTCCTCCGTCTCTCTCAGGCAGGAAAAATCGAGCTTGGCCGGAGACCCCAGGCTCCCTCCCCGCTCCGCCAGCTGGCGGAAGAGACTGGCCAGGCGGGCGTGGGCGTACTGGATGTAGTAAACGGGGTTTTCCATGCTCCGAGTCTTGGCCAGCTCCAGGTCAAAGTCGAGGTGGGCGTCGGCCGAGCGCCAAATAAAGAAATAGCGGGCGGCATCCTTTCCCACCTCGGCCAGAAGGTCGTTTAAGGTGACATACTCGCCTGCCCGCTTGGACATCCGCACCGCCTCCCCGCCCCGGGTGAGGCGCACCAATTGCATGATAATCACCGTGAGCTTGGCTGGATCGTAACCCAGGGCCCGCAAGGCCGCCTGCAACCGGGGAACGTGACCGTGGTGGTCCGCCCCCCAGAGGTCGATCATCCAATCGAAACCCCGCTCCAGCTTGTGGCGGTGGTAAGCGATATCGGAAGCGAAGTAAGTGGGCAGGCCGTTGGTGCGGACCAGCACATCATCCTTAGGAGCTCCGTACTCCGAAGCCTTGAACCACAGCGCTCCTTCCTTTTCGTAGGTGGCCCCGCGCTGCTTCAACTCCTCGATGGTAGCCGTGACCTGACCCGAATCGTGGAGCTCCTGCTCGGAAAACCACACGTCGAAGCGCACGCCAAAAGCCTCCAGGCTCTCTTTTATCGCCGCCAACTTCTCCCGGATAGCGAACTTCACCAGGGCCTGGCGGACCTCCGCCGGCGGGGCGCCCTCGTAAGCCGAGCCCTGCTCCACCAGGAAGCGCCGCACCGTGTCCACCACGTCCTGCCCGTGGTAGCCGTCCGGCGGCACGGAAACCTCCTCGCCCAGAAGCTGTCGGTAGCGGGCCTCCAGGGAGGCGGCGAAACGCTCGATCTGGTAGCCGGCATCGTTGATGTAATATTCGCGCGTCACCTCGAAGCCCAAAAAAGCGAGAAGCGCGGCGATGCTGTCGCCCAGCGCCGCGCCCCGCGCGTTGCCCATATGCAAAAGGCCAGTAGGATTGGCGCTCACGAACTCCACGTTCACCTTCCGGCGCCCCCCCAAATCCTGCCGCCCGTAGTCGTGCCCCTTCAACAAAATCTCCCGCAGGGCCTCCTCCAGCCAGCGGGGCTGGAGGTAGAAGTTGAGGTAACCGGCCCCGGCCACTTCCACGCGGTCGAGATAAGGAGAAGCGCCGGCGGGAAAATGCTCGGCCAGCAAAGCCGCCACCTCCCGCGGGGCCTTACCTGCCCGGCCGGCCAGCTTGAAGGCCAAATTAGTGGTGAACTCGCCAAACCCCTCTTCCCGTGGAACCTCCAGGGTGACTGGGGGGAGAGCGGTCGCCGGAAGGGACAAGGCCGAAACGGTAGCCGCCAAAGCCTCGTCTAAACCCCGACGCAGGGCCTCCCTTATCTCCTGTCTGAGAGAAGCCTGAAGCAATCTATCCTGCCTCCCTTACGGTGATGCACAGCGCCTGGAAACCAAAGGACTGGTGGGCCAGCAGCAATTCATATTCTAGGTTAATGCGCGCGCCGGTGGCTGTCAAGCTGACTTCCACCCGGCTGGTCCGGACCTCGCAGGGCAGACGGCCGAAGGGAGTGACGTACTCTCCCCGGTGGACCTTGCCTCCCTCGAAGACCTGCTTCTGGCTCACGCTGCCCATGCGGTTGAGCGTGACCCGCCCGGGCTCGAGCTTTAAAGTGGTGGTGGTCCCCTCCATCCCCGCCAGCTCCGACTCCTGGTAGATCAGGTAGTGCGCCTCCCCCCGCCGGTAAAGCCTTCCCCGGGTTTCAAAGACGATGGTTTCCTGCTCTCCCGTCTCGGCCTCCGTGCGCGTCCCCTCCACCTTTATCCACACTTCCAGGCCCTTCACCGGCCCATAACCACCGCCGAGGAGCATCCTTTCACCCCGTGCCGCCGCAGGAACTCCTTCATGCGGCGGAAAGCCTCCGTGAGATCCTGCACCGAAGCGGCGAAAGAGCAACGGATATGCCCGCGCCCCGCCGGGCCAAAGGCCGTTCCCGGCACCACCGCCACCTTCTCCTCCAGGAGCAACTTTTCGCAGAACTCCTCTTCGGCCATGCCGGTGTCGCCCACGTAAGGGAAAGCGTAGAAAGCCCCCTTGGGCTCGGCGCAGGGCAACCCCATTTCCTTGAAAGCGTTCACCACCAGCCGCCGGCGGTAAGCGTATTGGGCCACCATTTGCCGCATGTCCTCCAGACCGCTCTTCAGGGCCTCCAAGGCAGCCATCTGCGCGGTTATGGGGGCACAGAGCATGGTGTACTGGTGGATCTTGGTCATGGCCCCGGTGAAAACTTCGCTCCCGGCCGCGTACCCCAGGCGCCATCCGGTCATGGCGAAAGCCTTAGAAAAGCCTTGCAGCACCACGGTGCGCTCCTTCATGCCGGGGAAAGAGGCGATGGAGACGTGCTCCCCCTCGTAGGTGAGCTGGGCGTAGATCTCATCCGAGATAACCAGCAGGTCGTGCGCTTTGACCACCTCGGCTATCGCCCCCAGCTCCCTCCGGTTCAGCACCGCCCCGGTGGGGTTGTTGGGGTAAGCCAGTAAAAGTAACTTGCTCCGGGGAGTTATGGCCTTTTCCACCTGCTCGGCGGTGATCTTGAACCCTTCCTCCATGCGAGTGGGCAGCAGCACCGGCACCCCCCCGGCCAGCACCGTGCAGGGAACGTAAGAGACGTAGGTGGGATCGGGTATCAACACCTCGTCCCCTGGTCTGAGCAGAGCGCGCAGGGCCAGGTCCAGGGCCTCGCTCACCCCCACCGTCACCAGAATTTCCTTCTCCGGGCGGTAACGCAGCTGGAAAGCGTCTTCTAGGTAGCGGGCAATGGCCGCCCGCAGCTCCTTCAGCCCCCGGTTGGAGGTATACATGGTGTAGCCCCGCTCCAGGGCGTAAATGCAAGCTTCCCTTATGCGCCAGGGGGTGACGAAGTCAGGCTCCCCCACGCCCAAGGAAATAACCCCCGTCATCTCCGCCGCCAGGTCGAAGAAGCGGCGAATACCCGAGGGAGGCAAAGCCACCACCTGGGGGTTGAGATACTCTTCCCAGTTCTTCATGGCGACACCACCAGCCTCTGCGTCTCTTCCACGTCCTCCACCAACTCCCCTTCGATCTTGTAGGGCTTCAGCATGAAATGGGTGGTGGTGCTGACCACGCCCTCCATAGGAGCCAGCCGGGTGGCGACGAAGGAAGCCACCTCCTCCAGCCGCTGCCCCTCCACTTCCACCGCCAGGTCGTAAGCCCCCGACACCAGCCGGATATTCTTGACTTCCGGAAAGCGAGCGATGCGCTTGGCCACGGCGTCGAAGCCTACCTCCCGCTGGGGGGCCACCTTGACTTCGATGAAGGCCGTGACCTTCTCTTCTCCCAGCTTACGCCAATCGACGAGGGCGCGGTAGCCGAGAATCACCCGCCGCCGCTCCAAATCCCCCAGGAGCTCGCGCGTTTCCTGGGGGGATAGATTCAGCATGGCGGCCAGCTCTTCGACCGAGTAGCGGGCGTTCTGGTTAAGGAGCCGCACCAACTCTTTCGCTTTTTCCACCTGCCTGCACCCCCTTGAATTAAAGGCAAAAACCCCGCCCCCACGCTAAGGACGGGGTTAAAACCCGCGGTACCACCTTAATTGGCGCCGACGAGCCGGCCAGCGCCCTCTCTTTGCCCTTTAACGGTGGGCCACCGGGCAAGCCTACTTGGGCTTAAAGTTCCTTTCGGCTCCCAGCTCCGGGGTGGCCGGAACGGGTGCCTGGCCGCCGGGCTCCCACCGCTCCCCGGCTCGCTGGGGCTGCCCTCCCGCTCCTCTTCCCCTTCCTCGCCTTCTAGAACTATACGCCGATCTTGCTTAATTAGTAGCACACCCGGCAGTCCCCGGTCAAGTACCGTTCAGATGGCGTGTGCGTCAAGAGTTAGTAGGTGAACTCGGAGAGGAAATTTCCTGGAATTTGAGACCACGCCGCCTCAATCCCGCCTCGACCAGGCTCAAGCTAGCTCAAAGCTAGGCCGGCTCAACTCCCGCAGCACATACTTCACCCATGGAGCTCCGGCAGAGGGCCCTTTCAGTGCCGGCAACCCTGCTCTAAGCCAACTCCTCGCTTCCTCTACCTTCCGCTTCACCTCCACCTGCACCGCCTGGGCCAGATGCTCCTGCCCGGCCAGCCTTAACTCCCACCGAGAAGTGTACTTCTCTAGCTCCCCGTTGGACCGCGCCGACAAAACCCGCGCCATCCTGTCTGCTCCTGCCTCCGTCCAGCTCGCTCCTATCCTCTTCATCCGCCACCCTGCCCCGTGCCACACTTGCCCCTCTATGGTCCCCAACCGCTCAGTACCAGGAGAAGTAATTATCCCAGACCAGTTCTCTTTCAAATAGCGCCAAAGCCCCTCTATCCTCTTCTTCCTGACTCCCCGAACTCCCCTCACTGCTTTGTTCAGAACCTCTTCCACCCTCTCCCACTCCCTCGAAGCTATGGCCTGCTTGGCTTCGTTGTAAGTCTCCTCGTCGTGCCAAAATGCCTCTACGAGCCGCCGGTTCAAATGGTAAGGATCCAAAACGTGCACTGCCCCGGGGAAGTAATCTACCCCCTGCTTGGCCCACTCCGCCCCGTCACTCCCAAGGTGTATCTCCTTCACCTGACCCATGTCCCACCGGCTCGCTACCCCAGAGTAAACTTCCTCCCACATCCTCTCCCCTTCGCCTACACCGCTCGTTACCAGCTTGTCCTTTAAAGCCTTCCGGCCACCCCCAATCGCTTCTTTGCCTGTGTAAGCTACGAAGAGTTTGACCTCTTTCCTTTTCTCTCCGCTCCTCTGGAGTCTTATCACCATCCCGTCGGCCTCTATGTAAAGCCTGGAGGTCTTCTCTTTACCTCCGGGTGTCTCTCCCTTCTCAAAAACGGCTTCTCTCCTGGACTCTCCTTCCTGCCTGAGCGCTTCTCCTGCTTCCTGCACGGCCTGCCACACCGCCATGGGGCTGATCCCCGGAACAAGATAGCCTAGAATTTCTGCCGCTCGCCTGAAGGGCATGTCCACCCCTAGCTTCACCGCCATCTCTTTCAAGCGCGGCGTGCATCCAGACCTCTCCGACCAGCCCAAGGCCTGGTCAAGAAGAAACTTGGCTTCCCCCGTTTGCTTGTTCCGGTAAAGCCGCCTCTTTACTTTGAGTTCTCCAAAGCTGGTGACTAAGGTCCTTTCCCTGAACCCCACTACTTCCCAAACTCGCTTGTCCCTCGCGTTCATGAGGTGGGTGTCTATCTCTTGCAGAACCCAGGCGAAAATTCCGAGGGACATTTCTAAAGACCGCCTCTGCACTTCCTTCTCGAGTTGGTAAAAGTCGCGGCAACCGGTGATCAATTCGCTGATTTTTTCTCCAAAAAGAAGGATCTGGTCCACCAGAGGTTGAATATTTGAGATGGTTTGCATCGGACCTCGCTCCTCCTCGCTCCTTCTTTCAGTCCATGAAAGTTGTCTGTGAGGGGCGAGGTCTCCTCCTTCATGAACCTCCTCCGTCACCTACTGAAATTGTACGCTCTCTCAGATGGCCAGGGCCAGCCGATTTCAACCCTTGCCCGGGCGGACGTGAGGTATCTCCTCCGGATCGAGACCCAGTTTGCGCACTTCGGCCACAGCCCACTCGTAGTCCTCCGGGGTGACGGCGTTGTTCAGAAGAAACTCCGCTGAAGCCACACTGTCGCCCTCGCTTTTTCTGAAGTTCTGATTTTAGGATATTTTAGGATACAGGGAAGAACCCAAACCGTCAACCGCTTCCCTGTTCCGCTTCCACCACCGGGCGGCCGGTGAGGTAGTTCCACCCGGCCAGGGCCTGAGCGTACTGGCAGTAAAGGTTCTCCAGCTTGGCGCGAGCCTCGGCCAGGGCGGTGCTGGCTTTGTCCACGTCCAGCTTGATAGCCACCCCCGCCTCGTAGCGGATCTGGGCCAGCCTCGCCGCCGCCTCCGCCGCCTTAACCTGGGCCTCCTGGGCCTGGATCTGCTCCTCCAGGGCCCGGATCTGCCGGTAGGTGGTGACAACCGCCGTCTTCAGCTGATCCTGAGCGGCGTAAAGGTTCTGCTCAGCTACGGCCAGGTCGGCGGTGGCGATGTTGTATTTGAGGTATTTGCCGGTGGCGTAGGGGTAATCGACATTCCAGCGGGCCATGTCCACCTTCTTACGCAGAGCGAAAATGCCGGCCGAGCTCTCCAGCGCCCGCGACACCTCGGCGTCCAGGCTCTCCACCTTTAAGCTCGCCGTAGGCGGCGGCGTGGTCAGCACCGGACGGCTGTCGGAGGGAAGCCCTATCAAGCGGTTCAAAGTGGCGTAAGCTTTATCCAGAGCCTCCTTTAGGGCCCCCGTCGCCTTGGCCGCCGCCTGGGTATCGGCCTCGGGCTTGGCCAGATCGAAGTTGGTGGCCATGCCGGCCCAGTAAGTGGCCCGCGCCACCGAAAGCGCGCTCTCGGCCAACCCCAGCTGGCGCTTGGCCTGCTCATAGTCTAGACGCGCCGCCAGCGCGCCGTAGTAAGCCTGGGCCACCTGAGCCGCCAGATTTTCCTTCTGATTCTCCAGCTGCTTCTGGGCCGCCTGCCAGGCGGCATCGGTGGAGAGCAGGGCCACCCACGCCATGTCGGCCTGGGGAGGGACGTTGAGTCCCGGAGCCGGGATGAAATCCTTAACCAAATCGGCCGCGTCCTTTCTCTGCTCCCAGGCCTTGTCCACTTCGGCTTGGGCGGCGCGGATATCGGGAGAGTTTTGCCAGGCGAGCTGCACCGCCTGGGCCAGGCTCAAGCTCATCTGGGAACTCCCTTCGGCCCAGGCCGCTGGCGGTAACCATAGGGACGCCAGCAGCGCCAGTGAAATCCCCCAAACAACCAAGCGTCGCAACAAACCCTATCACCCTCCGCTGGTTAGTTAACCTTTTTAAGGAATCATAGCACGCCTTCGTATCCCTGACAAGACCTTGACGCGCTACCTGTGACGGATTTATAAAGTAACTAACCGGTTAGTTACTCACCCTGGCTCTGAAGGGAGGCTCCGACCTTGTCAGCGATCACGCTCGACCGCCGCAAACTGGCGCTCGCCTTGTTCCTGCTCATCCTGCTCCTGGCTTCCGCCGCCATCTACTACTTCTACTTTTACCGCCAGCAACTGGCCCGCACCGCCGAGCGGGAAGAGCTCCTCTTCACCGGCACGGTGGAGGCCACCGTCTCCCTGGCCGCTTTCAAAGTGCCGGGCCGGGTGGCCGAGTTAGAAGTGCACGAGGGCAGCGAGGTGAAGGAGGGGCAGTTGCTGGCCCGGCTGGAGAGCCGGGAGATAGAGGCCAAATTGGCCCAGGCTGAAGGGGCGCTGGCCGCCGCCCAGGGCCAGGTGGAGCAGGCGGACAACAACCTGGCCTTCCAGCGCCAGCAAGTGGAGGCCAAAATCCAGCAGGCCCAGGCCCTGGTGGCGCAGGCCCAATGTGGCCTGCGCAACGTCGAGGAGCAGGCTAAGAAGGCCGAGGTAGGCGTCAAAGACGCCGAGGATCAACTCCAGAACGCCCGCGATCTCTACCAGCGCTTGCAGTTCCTCCACGCCCAGGGGGCAGTCGACGCCCGCAAGTTAGAGGAAGCGCGGGTGGCCTATGAGCGGGCCCAAAACGCCTGCCAGGCCGCCCAGATCGAGCGCCAGCGAGCCCAGAACGCCTGCGAATCCGCGCGGCAAAAACTGGCGGAGGCCCAGGCCGCCCTGGAGCAAGCCCTATCGGGGCGCACCGGCCTCACCGTCTTCGCCGCCCAGGCGGAAGCGGCGCGGGGCCAGGCCGAGCAGGCCGACGGCGCGGTGCGGGAAGCCCGCGCCTTGCTGGACAATACCCGCCTCCTCGCCCCCATGGCCGGTTTCATCACCCGCAAGTTCGTGGAGAAGGGAGAGATGGTCAACGCCGGCAGCCCGGTCTACGAAGTGGCCGACCTGCGCCACCCCTACGTGAAGATCTACGTGAGCGAGACCAAAATCGGGAGGGTGCGCCTGGGGCAGAAGGCGGAGATAAGGGTGGAAGCCTTCCCGGACCGCACCTTCACCGGCACAGTGGTGCGTATCGCCGAGGCGGGTGAGTTCGCGGTTAAAAAGCCCGTCAGCGAGCAGCGCGGGCAAGATATCCGCAGCTTTGAAGTCAAGATCGACCTGGCCAACCCTGAGCTCTTGCTCAAGCCCGGGATGACCGCCAGGGTCAGGCTGGTGCAGGGGGGGCGTGGCTAAGCCTTGGACGTGTTGCTGCGGGCGCGGAAACTTATCCTGCGGCGCCGGAGACGAACCATCCTGCGCGACATCGATCTGGAAGCGGGGGCAGGGGAGCTCGTGGGGATCTTCGGGCTCAAGGCCAGCGGTAAGACCAGCCTCCTCCACGCCCTGGCCGGGGTGTTCCCCCTGGCTGGAGGCGAGGTGGAAGTGGCGGGGATCAGCCTCCGGCGGGGGCGGCCCTACCTCCGACTGGTAGGGCTGGTCACCCAGGAGCCCAGCCTTTTCCCCGAGCTCACCGTGACCGAAAACCTCGACCTCCTGGCCGCCCTCAAGGGGGGAGACCGGGACTTCGCGCTCCAACTGGCAGAGCGGCTGGAACTCGGTCCCTGGCTTAAGACCCCGGCCGGGCGCCTGGAGGCCGGCCCCTACCAGCGCGCGGCCCTGGCCGGCGCCCTGGCGCACCGACCGCGGCTGCTCCTGGCCGACGAGCTGCTAGAGGGGATCGACCTCGACACCCGCCGGCTCATTCTGGACGAATTGAGGCGCTTCACCGACGAGGGGGGCACCTGCCTCTGGGGTTCCAGCAACCTGGAATTTCTGCCTTATCTCTCCCGGCTCTTCTGGCTGCAGGGAGGGCAGCTAGGCCCCTGCTCCCCGGAAGAATTGCGCCAGCGGTGGGCGGAGCTCCTCCCCCCGTCCCCGCCGGAAGGGGAGAGCTCCGGTGCTTAGGCTGGCGCTGGCCCTCACCCGGCGGGAACTCCTCTGCCTGTGGCGGGACCGGGGGCTACGTTTCCTCCTTTTCCTGGGCCCCTTCCTGGGGCTTTTCCTTTTCGCCTCCGCCTACAGCGCCCAGGTGCTGCGGGAGATCCCGACCGCGGTGGTGGACTTGGACCACAGCCAGAGCAGCCGGGAACTGACCCAGAAACTGGCCCAGGCGGAGTACCTCCGTCTGGTAGCCACTCCTACCAGCTACCGGGAGCTCCGGGAACTGGTGCGACGGGGGGAGGTGGTGGTGGGAGTGGTCATTCCCGAACACTTCGCCCGCGACACCACCCTGGGCCGGCCCACCCGCATCCTGGCCATCATCGACGCCAGCAACGAGATCTACGCCAGCAACGCCTCCGCCTCCCTCCTGGCCGTGGCCCGCGCCACCGCGGGCCAGTACGGGGTCAAATACCTGGTGGCCCGGGGGATGAGCGTGGAAGAGGCCCGGGACACCTTTATCTCCCTGGACGTTACCGAAGAGGCCCGCTTCAACCCCCACCTCAACTACGCCTATTTCCTGGTATTGGCCCTGGCCCTCAACCTCTGGCAGCAATGCTGCACCCTGGCCGCCACCATGACCGTGGCGGGGGAAGCAAGTAGCCCGGGGTGGGTGCAGCTGCGAGCCGGTGGCCTGCCCCTGCCGCTCCTGGTGGCCTTCAAGGCCCTGGTGCAGATCCCACTCTTCACCCTCCTGGCCGTTCTGCTCTACCTGCTGGCTTGCGGCCCCCTGCACCTGCCCCTGCGCTGCGGCCTGGGGCAGCTCTCGCTCCTCACCCTGGCCTTCGCCGTCTCCCTGCAGGCGCTGGGCACCCTGGCCTCCACCGTGGCTTCCAACCCAGTGGACGCCGCCCGCTTCGGGATGCTGGTGGCCCTCCCCTCCTTCATCCTCTCGGGCTACACCTGGCCCCTGGAAGCCATGCCCCCCTGGCTGGCCCGGCTGGCCTGGTTCCTACCCCAGACCTGGTTTTTTCAGGGGATCGACCTCTTCGCGCTCAAAGGAGCCGTGGAGCTCCTGCGCCACTACCTGAAAAACCTACTGCTGCTGGCCCTGCTCTTTTACGGCCTGGCCGGGCTGGCCGGCTGGCTCCGCTACCGGAAGGGGGTGGGAGCGTGAGCCCGGTTCTCACCCTGGCCTTTTACGAGTTCCGCCACCTGCTCAAAGACCGGGTCCTCTTCCTCATCGTCTTCGTGGCCCCCCTGTTCTACCTGGGCCTCTTCGGGCTGGTGTACCGCAGCGCGGTGCTCGAAGGCATCCCCTTGGTGGTGGTGGACCTGGACCATAGCCAGCTCAGCCGCAGTCTGAGCGAAGCCTGCGCCCACAGCCCCCACTTTCGCTTGGTGGCCCTGACCGACGACCCGCGGGAGCTGGAGCAGGCCCTGCGGGAGAACCGAGCGCGCGCGGGAATAGTCATCCCCGAGCACTTCGCCCGCGACGTGGAGCAAAAGCGGCTGGCGCGAGCCCTGGCGGTCTACGACGGCTCCAACCTCATCTGGGGCTACAACGCCCGCAAATACCTGCGCGAGGTATTCAACCACTTCGCCACCGACTACGCCACCGGGCACCTGGAGGCGAAGGGCCTCGCCCCGCGGGAGATCCGGGCAGCGCTGGAGGCCGTGGACCTCAACGTGGAGCCCTGGTACAACCCCATCTTTAGCTACCTGGACTTCCTCTTCCCCGGGCTCCTGCTGATGATCGTGCACCAGCTCACCCTCCTAGCCGTGGGGCTCACCCTCACCCGCGAGAAAGAGCGGGGATGTTGGGTCCACTTCCTGGGCTCCGCCCTCCCTCCCTGGAAGATCTTCCTGGGCAAGACGCTGGTTTACCTGGTCACCGCCAGCTGGAACTACACCCTGCTCCTGTGGCTGGCCGCCTGGCTGCTGGACCTGAAGATCTGGGGCAGCCCCTGGCCGCTGGCCCTGCTGGGCTTCCTCCTCGCCCTGGCCCTCACCGGCGGCGGCTACCTCATCTCCAGCTTGGCTCCCAACTCTCTCCAGGCCACCCGCTTCATCACCCTGCTCTCAGTTCCCCTCTTCATCATCTCCGGGTTCACCTGGCCCGCCTCCCAGATGCCCCCCGGCCTCGTGTTCCTGGCCCGCCTCCTCCCCTACACCTGGGCAGCCCTAGCCTTCCGGTTGGCGGCCATCAAGGAATTAGGGGTCGAGAACCTCTGGCCCTACTTCTCCCCCCTGGCCGCCATCGCCTTCACCCTCGCTTTCCTGGCCGCCCAGGTTAAAATAGGGAGGAGGAGTTGAGAGCGTCGTGAGCTGGGAAAAAGACAGCCGGGAGCGCATCCTGGCCGCCGCCGAGGAGCTCTTCGCCGCCCGGGGAATAGAGGGAGCTCGGGTGGACGAGATCGCCCGGCGGGCCGGAGTAAATAAGCGTATGATCTACCACTACTTTGGCAGCAAAGAGGGGCTTTACCGGAGCGTGCTGGAAGCCAACCACGCCCGGGCGCTGGAAGCAGGCCGCAGCGCCCTCCGCCGCCCCCTGGGACTGCAGGAGCGGGTGGCGGAAGCCATCCGCAGCTACTTCCACTTCCTGGCCCGCCACCCCAACTACCCCCGCCTCATGGCCTGGGAGGCCCTGCAGGGCGGGGAACACGCCCGGCAGGTGCTGGCGCAGCTGCGCCGCGACCTCCTCCCCGAGCTCCGGGAGGTGCTGGAGGAGGGGGTGAGGGAAGGGGCCTTCCGGGCCGATCTCGACCTGGAGCAAGTGCTGGCCACAGTGATCACCCTCTGCTCCGCCCACTTCAGCGGCAGGGACCCGCTGGAGCCAGGGAAGGCGGAAGAGAGGTTGAAGCACATCACCGAGCTGGTGCTGCGCTACGTGAGCCCCACCAAGTAAGAAGCCCCGGGAGATCTCCCGGGGCTTCGGTTTAGGCCAAGCGCAGGGTTACTGCGTCTGGCCGGGGGTCTGAACCACGTTGCGGAGCACGATCACTTCCTGGGTCTGCGCGTTCCAGTCGACCTGGCAGCCAAGCGCCACGCTCAGCCACCGGACCGGCAGGAAGAAGCGCCCGTCCTTGATCACCGCCTTGACATCCATGGCCACGTTGGTGCCGTTGACCACCAGGATGTTGGAGTCGGCGGTCACCTGGACGATCCGGTCACCCTTCATGAAGGTGGCGGTCCGGGTCTCGGGGTTCCACAGGATGTTCTCCGGCGTCACACCCGCGGCGTAGGCGATGTAGCGCATGGGCGCCATGGCCCGGTTGGTGACGGGATCGATGTAGGGAGCGGCGTCCATCGGGTACTCTTTGCCGTCGATGGTGTACTTGGCCTCGTTGATCTTGAAGATCGCCTTGCTAACGACCTCGTGCGGCGCGGGCGTCACGCACTTGGCGATAGCAACCTTAGCTACCGCAGTGGCACCAGGGAAGTAAGTATCCTTCCCGTCCTTGTCCAGAGTCTGGTTCACAGCCGTGCCTTCGACTTTCAGGTTCACAGGGCCCTCCGGCACCGTGCGGTTAACAGTTAGCTTGATATTGGTAATCTTGATGGTGGACGGCGTGGTGCTGCTGCTCTTAATCGGGATCACCAGCTCCGTATCATCGTTCTGGGTCTTGGGCGTGTCGATCTGGAGATCGCCTTGCGTGACGCTAACCGTGGGTAGACTGCTGAATTTCACGCCCGAAGGCAGCACTAGCACGATCTGAGCCTGGTTGTTGGTTTCCACTTTATCCAGCATCCCACTGTTAGGATAGGCGCCATTGTATGTGCTGTAAGTAACTGTGCTGTCAATGATACCGGCTGCCGTCTCGGCGATGGTGACATCGCCTGCCACTTGGTCGCTGAGGCCGATCTTGACATCCGGTGTGGAGGAAACGCTGACCTTCACCCCGGCAGCAACTTTGCCAAGAGTGATGGTACCAGTTAGACCCTGGCTCCCGCCGATGGTGACGTCGAGATTGCCGCTGAACTCGGGCGAGATAGTAACTTTAGCATCCTTGAACACCAGCTTAGCCGCATCGGTGGTGGAGGTAAGACCGCTTTGGAATTTGATTGTACCCTTGATCATGCGGCCATCCGACCCCACCGGCTGCCAGGAGTTGTTCACTGCGTTTACATCGATACCCGCCGTAGTAGATGCAGCTTCGTCAATCTTCGGCATCGCTGCCCACTTCACGCCGTCCGGCAATGTCAGGGTGATGGTCCTGTCAGGGATCAAGCTGCCCTTCAAGTTTTCGGCGATCTCGAACTTCCCGATCTTCTTAACCGCTTTCCCAGCTACGAGATCAGGAGCCGAAATTGCTTTGACCGTCAAACCGTACTCACCATACTTAGCTACCACCAACTCAGAAGGAGTGGCAGTAGCGGCACCAGAGACGGTTACCTTTACGTCACCGGTCTTGGCTACGCTCTCGTCGACCGTAATGGACGCAGTAACCTTTAGGAAGGATGCACCACTACCAGTAGAAGCAGCCGCGTCAGGAACATGGATCTGGAGTTCCCTGCCATTATTAGCCGTTGTGAAGTAGAGTGTGTTGTTAGGAGGAGTAGTCGGGTTTATCTGAGGACTCGTCACATTTAAGTTACCGAAAACCAGCGACACAGTGGGGGCGGCAGTTGTATCCCACGAGAACCCGGGAGGAAGCGTTAGCTTCAGAGCTGCATCACTACCCGAGTCCTTGAGCGCACCAGCCATATTCTCGGAGATATCGATTACACCGATCTGCCCCCCGCTCGAGCTGATGCTCGGCACACTCTCCGCTGCCAGAGTAACCTGCTTGGAACCCACCGTAGCTATAGTTACCGAACCGCCGCTGAACACAGAACCGTAGGCAGGAGTAGCGGTCAAGTTAATACTACCGCTGGCTCCACCAGGAATAGCTAGATAGGTAATGGGAACGCTGATAATCACCGTGGAGTCAGAGATGGTTCCTACGCTGTTGACGGCAAGCGTAAAGCTACGCACCTGATCGGTAGAAGCGAGAGGAGTTTGGGTGCCTGTCTTATATACGCTTACAGCAACAGTACCTCCGACAACCTGAATGCCGTTTGTATTTACGCTCAGAGCGAAGCCCGACGGATCAGAGGGTAGTGACAAATCAACCTGACTTCCTGTTGCAGCTAGAGCAGTTGCTTTATCCATCGAAATTTGCAAGTAAACTGGACTTGTGGTTAGATTATAAGTTTTACCCGCCTGCAATGACAGTACCGGAACGACCGTATAACTGCAAGCCGCCTGGGCCGGCGTGGCCAGCGGGATAAGCAGCGCCGCCAGCATGGCCACGGTCAGCAATACGGAAAGCCATCTCTTGCGCGCCTTTATCAAACTCTTTCCCTCCCCTTAAAATTTTGGAGTTTGGCTTTTGGATGCCAGTCAATCCGCCAGTTAGCTAGTAAGCTCTCAGCCTTGCCTTTCCTCACCCCCTCGGCCCAAAACTTTCCGGGCGAGCCGGGCACCTCCGGCTCCCCCTTCATCCACTCTAGTTAGACACCGAAGGGGGCGAAAAGGTTCCCAGCGGGGAGGGAAAAAATTTTCGCGGCCGCCGGAAAAAATCCCAGGGGCAGGGCGTCAGCCGCCCAGGAGCTCCTCGGGCGTGTGGGCCGCTATCCCAGTAAAACCGACAAAATCCTTAACATTATATGTGCAGATGACGGAGATACCCAGTGCCCGCATTTGTGCCACTAGCCAGGCATTGAAGATATCCCCGCCGCGAATGCCCGGGCGGGCCGCAAGGACTTCGACGAGCCGCTCCAAGGATTCTTGAGGCGCATCGAGCACCGGGAAAGAGAGCCTGAAGATCCTGAGTTGCTCCAGCGCCTCTTCGGGGGCAAGCGGATTCAGAGCGCGGTTGCCGGTGACGACCGCGTAGAACTCGAGCAGAACCTGGGGGACGAGGACTGCCCGCACCGCACCCCGGCGGGCCGCCTCCACGAATCTGCGGCTAGGCTCGTGCCGAGGTGCCAGCGCATCGATGGCGTAGACCAGTACGTAGGTATCGATCAGGATCATGCCTTTTCCAGCCTTTCCGCGTAAAGATCGGCGCGCTTGATCTCCCGGGAAATTCCGATGGCAAACCGCCCGAGCGGTGGCAGTGCGGCGTCTGCGAGGTATTTCTCAAGGGCCTCGATGACGAGCTCAGATTTGCTCCTCCCCGTCAGGGCGGAGACCTTCTCCAGCAGCTCCAGCAGGCTCTTCTTGGCCTCGGGGACGTAGATATTGAACTGCACCGGTATAAAGACTATAAAGACCTCCCTTCCTCATCTCTACATATAGACTACAGAGGAACGGCGGAGCAAACACCCGAGCTCCCAAGGAAACACCAGCTTAAGCAGGAAGGAAGTCCGGAGGGGGAGCCGGACATCGAAGCTGAAGCGGTTACGAGTGGGCCGGCAACGCCTCGCGGCAAGGCGGCAAAGGTTTTAAAGCGGCGGGGAGCTTTAGAGGGCCAGCTCCCCGCCGGTGGTGGGCACGTGTTCTTGTTTATCGTAAGCATTCTTGCTATCATAGTGTCATAGTGTCATCCAGTAAGTAAAGCTGGGAGGGGGTAATAGATGGAAACGCTCATTAAACCCACCGTGCGTGGGCAGATAACCATTCCCAAAGAAGTGCGGGAAAAGCTCAAGATTGACCAGAATACCCGGTTACGCATCTACGTGGAGGGCAACAAGATTGTTCTGGAACCAGTTTCGCCTTTAGACCTGCTCTTTCAGGAACTGGAGGCCGAAGCCAGGGAAAGGGGACTCACCAGGGAAGATCTTGAAAAAGAGCTCAGCGCGGTCCGCGAACGCCTCGTAAAAAAGCTCTACGGTTAAAACCAATGAGAATCATGCTGGACACTAACATACTCATTTCCGGAATGCTTTTCCGTGGCCCCGAGCGGCAACTACTAGAAATCATCCAGCGCCGGAAGCTATCCCTCGTCGTAAATAACTACATCCTGGAAGAAACCAACGGAGTTCTGGCGCGCAAGTTTCCCCGCCATGCAGGAATTGTTGACAGGCTGATGGCGCTTCTAAACCTGGAGCAGGTTCCCCTTCCTCACCCCAGTTCTGTTGAAAAGGCGCTCAAAGTTCTGCGGGACAAAAAAGACGCTGTAATCCTCGCCTCAGCAATGGAGGCTAAGCCCGATCTCTTCGTAAGTGGCGACCTCGATCTGCACACCCCGGAAGTGAAATCGCTAGTAAAAACCGTGACAAGCCGCGAAGCCCTGGAAATCTTGCGGCAAAGGTTTTAAAGCGGCGGGGAGCTTTAAAGGGCCAGCTCCCCGCCGGTGGTGGGAACAAGCTTCAGAATCTTTTCTTCCTCGCCGCGCTCGGCGTCAAGGTAAATAAGATAGATGTCATCGCCCAGGCGGGCTTTGAACTCGTAGCAGAGCTTTTCCTTCCCCCCGTCGGTGGGGATGAGGGCCAGGCGCTGGTTTTCCACTTTGAGCCGGGGGTTCAAAAGCCCGCGCGCTTCTGCCGCCGTCAGTCGCGGCCGGGGGAGGGAGCGGGGACGGTGAAACATCAGGTAGGAGTAGGCGTCCACCCCCACCACGCGCCCGTCGTCCAGCGCCACGGTGACCTTGACCATGTCAGGATAAAGGGCCACCCCGCCCTCCTCCGGGATGAAGTTGAAGATGGCCAGAGCTCCCTTCTGCACGCTGTAGCTCAGGCGCACGTTTTTGAGCCCCAGCTTGTCCCGCAGGTAGCCCTCCGCCCGCCCCCGCGCCTCCTCCACTTTAAGCCGGGGCTTGCCGGGGTGCTTCTCCGCCAGCAGCAGGAGCAGGTGCCCTCCCTGGCGGGTGATCAGAGCCACCACTTTTCCCGCCGAGGTGTCGGCCTCCGCCCGGTAGGCCGGAATGCGCCCTTTCACTTCCCCCGTCACCCGCACCCCGGTGGGCGTCGGCTCCACCAGCTCCCGCGCCCTGGCCTCCGCCCGGCCCCGGTCCACCGGCGGCCCGGTCAATCCTTCGGGCTTCTGCTTTTCCAGGTGCTCGGAGAAAGGGCCGTCGTAGACCAGGGTGGGGTAGTTCTGGGTCTCCCGGTTGAGCGCCCGGAAGGGGGAGGCAGGAGCTCCGGCGGTCCTGGCCTGCCGGGCTTTAAGCCTCTGCCCCAGCTCCCAGAAGTTGGGGCCGCGGGCCAGAACATCCGCCTCCACCCGGTGCAGCTCCCGGTTGAGGGAAGAGGACTGCTGGTAAAGACGGCTTAATGTCTTCCAGTTTTCCTCGGTTAAAGGGGAACCGGTCCCCGCCTGCCGGCACAGCGTGTTGGCGTAGTCGGCCACCTGGGACAAAAACTTGGCCGGGCGCTCGGTGTACTGGGGGGAAACGGGCAGGGAGGAAAGATCGGCCTGGGCCATCATGGCCTGTTGCCAGACGGAGGAAAGCAGACCCACCGTCTGCTGCCGGCCGCCCGCCACCAGGCACTTGCCCAGCAAAACCTCGACGTTCTGCACGTGGGTTAAAAGGTCGTAGAAGCTCTGCTGGTAGCGGTTGTTGAGTTCGAGCTCCAGGTAGCGGCGCCCCCGGTGCTCCTTCGTGCCCCAGGCCGCCACCGCCACCAGAACCAGGCCCAACAGCAATAGAGCCAGGCGATAGCCGCGCATACTTCCAAACCTCCTTCTTTCAGCGGGCGAAGATGTGGTTGCCTATGCGGGTGACGATGGTGCGCGTCCACACCCAGGCGGACACCGGCTTGGCCGGGTTCCAGAAGTAGAGGGCGCCGCCGGTGGGGTCCCAGCCCGCCAGGGCGAGCTCCGCCGCCCGCACCGCCTCGGGGGAGAGGGGGCGCCAGATCTGCCCGTTGGAGACCGACTCGAAGGCCCCCGGCTGGAAGATCACCCCGGGGATGGAGTGAGGGAAATTGGGGTGGCGCATCCGGTTGAGGACCACCGCCCCCACCGCCACTTTTCCCTCGAAAGGCTCGTCCGCCGCCTCGCCCATGATGAGCCGGGCTAAAAGCAGCACCGCGTCGCGGTCGGTGGCGTAGCCGCGGGAGACAGCCGGGGTAGGAGTGTAGCTGGGGAAGCCCAGGGCCGCCCAGGTATCTGGTCCCACCACCCCGTCCACCGCCAGCCCGTTCTTCCACTGGAAGTAGCGCACCGCCTTCCAGGTCTGGTAGCCGAAGACGCCGTCGATGGGGCCATCGTAGTACCCCCACTGGGCCAGGCGCTGCTGCACCCGGGTAACCTGCCACCCGGTGCTTCCCCAATAAAGGGTGGGGTTCTGCGCCCGCGCCCGCTCCGCCCCCCAGAAGGCCAGAGGGAGGAGGAAGAGAAGAAGCATAAAGGCGAGTTTCGCGCTCCGCCGCACGGCAAAACGTCCCTTCTATCAGTAAATTTCTTTTCCTAGTTTCCCGCCGCGGCCCCTTCTCTATTACCGCCCGTGGTGCGTTGGGCGAGGCTGTGTTATCCTTAAAGGAGCAAGACGCTTGAAAGGCGGTGGAGCTCGGTGGAGGAGAAGCTGGCCGCCCGGAGGGAAGAGTACCGGCGGCTTCCACGCGAAGCTCTGGCCAAGGCCGTTGCCGTCCTTTCCTCTCTGCCGGAAGCGGAGCGGGTGAGCTTGGTGGGTTCTTATGCCCGAGGCCGCTCCGATCTCGGCACCGATCTGGACGTGGCGGTAACGCGCACGGAGCTCGGCTTGAAAGAGGAAGTGGTAGCTTTCGTCCGGGATAGGCTGGCGGAAAGATAAATTTCCGCAAAGGTGGTGCTATCGTGGAGAGCAAGATCGCTCGTGGATTGGGGATGCGCTTCCAGCCGGTGGCGCTCCTGTGGTCCGACGAAAAGCCTTCGGGGGCCAGGCAGTTCTCGCCCGGCAAGTGGGGCTGCGTCATGTGGCTCTTCGCCGCCGCCGCCCGCGGCGAGGTGGCCGCCTGTGACCGGGAAACCTTCGGCTGCCTGGGAGGAGGGACGGGGCTGGGCTTCGGCAACCAGTACCTCAACTGGCCCGGCGGCGTAGAAAACTTTTACTGCTTCCTCTCCACCGGCAAGCCGGACTGGGACGCTTCTAAAGCAGAGCTGCGCTGGGAGGCGGCAAAGCAGATGCTGGAGGGGGAGCGCTACCGGCGCTCGCCGGAGCTAGTCCGCTACTTTGTGCAGCAACTACCCATCACCGACATACCGGCGCGCTATGTGGTCTTCAAGCCGCTGGGGATGGTGGAGGAAAAAGAAAGGCCGGTGGCAGTGATCTTCACCGCCGACCCCGACCAGCTGGCCGCCCTCACCGTGCTGGCCAATTTCGGGTATTCCACCATCGACAACGTGCTCATACCATCGGTGGCCGGCTGCCAGGCCATAGGCATCCTCCCTTACCGGGAGGCGCAGGCCGAGCAGCCGCGGGCGGTGGTGGGGCTCGTCGACCTTTCCGCCCGCCGCAACGTGGCCAAGCAACTGGGGCGCGAGGTCTTCACCTTCACCGTGCCCTTTAAGCTGTTTCGCGAGATGGAAGAATGGGCGGAGGAAAGTTTCCTGGCTAAGGAAGAATGGCAGGAACATTTCCAATCTAGCTCTGGCGGTTGAGGCGGTAGCTCAGGAGGTGGGCCAGGCGCAGGGGCTCGGGGAGGCGGTAGCGGGGGGCGAGGTAGAGGGCGAGCTCGCGAGCCAAATCCACGCTTACCATGTGCCCGGGAGAGACGAAGACGGGCTTCACGCCCGTGCGGGTACGCAGGACCGTCCCCACCACCCGGCCCCGGTAGCGGAGGTAGGAGAAGCTTCCCCGCTCGCTGCCCGGCGCTTCCCACTTCCCCACCAGGCAGGTTTTAGCCACGCCTACGGTCGGCAGGTCGAAAAGCACTCCCAGGTGGCTGGCGATTCCCATCCCCCGGGGATGGGCGATCCCTTGCCCGTCGCACAGGACGAGGTCGGGAGTGCTCTTTATTTTCTCCAGGGCCGAGAGAAGGGCCGGTATCTCGCGGAAAGCCAAAAGGCCGGGAATGTAAGGGAAGGTGGCGGGAAGGCAGGCAGTGCTCTCCTCCGCCACCTCAAAACCGGGCACTTTCAGCACCACCACCGCGGCGTAAAGCATCCCCCGGGCTTGAGAAAAGGACACGTCGCAGCCCGCCACCAGCCGCAGGTCCCCCGGGCGGGGGCCGTCTTCCACCTTCACTTCTCGCCGCCACTCTTCCTGAAGCTTCACCGCTTCCTGAGGCGTGAGCTCCCAGGGGCACTCTCTCTTAGGCTTCATCCCCCACCATCTCCTTGACCCAGCGGGCGAAGCCGGGGTCGGCGGCCAGAACCGGCAGCACCAGGATGGCAGGGGTGGAGTAGCTGTGCCGCGCCCTTATCGCCGCCACCAGCTTATCCACTCGCGCCGCGGTGCTCTTGAGGATAAGCGCCGCTTCCCGCGCTTCCTCCCGCTTCCCCTCCCACCAGTAGGTGGAGAAAAGCTGGGGGATGACGTTGGCGCAGGCCGCCAGGCGCTCCCCCACCAGATCCCGCGCCAGCTTCCTGGCCTCGTCCTCGTCACCGCAGGTCACGTAAACCCAGACGAGCTCTGTCAACTCACAGACCCCCTCTCGCGAAATTCCCGCGCCTTGGCCACCAGGGCAGGGGCCCAGCCCGGTGCCGCCAGGGCGTGCAGGTGGCAGTAAGCAGCCAAAGTCGAGCGGTAGATCGCCCCGTCGAAGGCGCCGTTTATACCGTAGCCCCGCTCCACCGCGAAGCCGAAAAGCGTGCTGGGAGAGAGGTCTAGCGGCCGGGAATGGTGAAACTCGTGCCCCAGAAGCCGCTCTCCGGCTGGGAAAAATGGGTTCCCCCCCAGGGCCCGGAGGCGCATGTAACCGTGCCCGCTGGGGCGGTCACCAAAGGCGACGTCGAAGGGGAAGACCCCCGCCATGGCGTAGCGGTGCCCCCGGAAAATTAGCGAGCGGCTCAAGTACATAAGCCCCCCGCACTCGGCGTAAATGGGCATACCCGCCTCCGCCGCCTCCCGCACCCGCCGGCGCAAGCCCTCGTTCGCCTCCAGGCCGGCAGCGAAAATCTCCGGGAAGCCCCCGCCGATGTAGAGCCCGTCCACGGGGGGGAGTTCGTCCTCCAGGGCGTTGACTAAACGGAGCTCCGCCCCCGCCGCTTCCAACTCCTCTAGGTTCTCGGGGTAATAAAAGGTGAAGGCCCGGTCGCGAAAGACACCCAGGCGCGCCCGCTTACCGGCCGGCGGCGGGGTAGAAGAAAAAGCCACGGTCAAAGGCTCAGCCCGGCGGGCCAGGGCAAGCAATCCTTCCACATCCAGATACTTCTCCCCGAGCTCCTGCAACGCCCCCATGATCTCCGCCTCTCTCTCCTCCTCCCCGACCGGCACCAGCCCCAGGTGCCGGTCGGGAATGGCGGCCAGGGCACACTTAGGGAAAACTCCCAGCACCGGCAGGTGGCAGAAGCGCTTGATGGCCTCGCGTAACATGCGCTCGTGCCGGGGCCGGGCCACGTGGTTGAGTATGACCCCGCCGAGCTCCAGTTCCGGGTCGAAGGCTTTAAAGCCCAAAACCATGGCTGCGGCGCTGCGGGTCATGCGCGTGGCGTTGACCACCAGCACCACCGGCGAGCGGATAGTTTTAGCTATCTCCGCCGTGCTGCCACTTCCCTCCAGATCCACCCCGTCGAATAGCCCCATGGCCCCTTCCACCACCGCCACATCGGCCCCTCGCGCGCCGCGGGCAAAGACTCGGAGCAGGGTCTCGCGGGGAAAGAAGAAGGCGTCGAGGTTGCGGCAAGAGCGACCCGCCGCCCGGCCCAGCCAGCCGGGATCGATGAAATCCGGGCCCTTTTTGAAGGGCTGCACCGCTAACCCCCGCGCCCGCAACGCGGCTACCAGCGCCAGAGTGACGGTGGTCTTCCCCGAGCGCCCCTGGGGAGCGGCCAGCACCAAACGCGGTGTAGTGCAAAATTCCGGCAACAAACCTCATCGGCTCCTCTCTTAAAATCTTACCCGGGCACAAACCTTGCGCCCGGGTAAGACGACCAGCAATTTTAGGTTTGCCAGCTCCGCTCTACACGCAGCCGGTGGGTTTGGGCAGCCCCGCGATTTTGCAGGCCCCCTTGGCCGGGCCGGTGGGGAAGAGCTCGTAAATCTGCTTAAGGCTGAAACCGGTGTCTTTACAAAGCTTGCGGATCATGGGAGCGATACCGTGCTTGAGGTAGTAGTCGCGGATGTAGTTAACCACTTTCCAGTGATCCTCGGTCATCTCCGGCACTTCCTCCAGCTTGGCCAGCTCCTTGGCCAGCTCCGGATTCCACGCGGAAGGGTCCTGCATGAACCCGTCCTCGTCCACCTCAATCTTCTGCCCCAGAACCTCGATGTACGGCATTACCTTTCCACCTCCAAGATTTTTTAGGTTTCTGCCTACCAGGAATTATACCTGGCGGTGACCCTTGAAGTCCAGCGCTGCGCCCACCAGATCTATCAGCCCGTAAAGTTTCACGTCGAGCTTGTGCTCGGGAATCATGGCGTGGAACTGGGCCTTGCAAATAGAGCAGGGCGCGCAGAGCACCTTGGCTCCCGTGGCCCGGATCATATCCGCCTTCTTCTGCGAGAACTTGATGCGCAGCTGGTACATCTCCGGGTCGTCGAAGAGTACACCGGAACCGCCGCCGCAGCAGAAAGTCTTTTCGCGGTTGGGATCCATCTCCCGCACCTCGGTCACCGAGGCGTGCAAGCAAACCCGCAGGTTATCCACCAGGCCGCAGGCCCGGGCGTAGTTGCAGGGGTCGTGCAGGGTCACCGGCAACCCCTGGGCGCGGAAATTGCCCTGGGGATTGAGGTTGAGCTTGCCCGCCTGGATGTAAGCCGCCGCCTCATCCAGGATGTGGGTGATGGGCACCTGGTACTTAGTGGGGTAGTCGGACATGGTGGGAATGTACATCTTGCCCGCCCGCCAGCCGTGCCCGCACTCGCCCCAGACCACCTTTTTAGCCCCCAGCCGGGCCACTTCCTCCCACACCCGGTTGACCAGCTCGCGCTGGATGCGGGTCTGGTCGGATAGATAGCCGAAGTTGCCCGCCTCGACGATGCGGGAGGACATGGTCCAGTTGGCGCCGATGAACTCGAAAAATTCGGCTGCCCCCTTCAGGGTGTCGGGATTGAGGAAAAAGTCGGCCGAGGAGGGAATGTAGAGGATGTCGGAGTTAGGTTTGTCCACCGGAAATTCGATGCGGAAACCCCGCTCCTCCTCGATCTCGTCCGAGAGAAAATCCAAAGTGTCCACAATACCCGATGGCGTCAGGGCCATATGGTTGCCGGTATTGAGTATGGCCACGTCGGTGGCGGCGTGCAGCTTAGGGATCATCCCCAGGTTGTAAAGAATCTGGCGCCCGATCATCGTGACCTCGCAGGTGTCGATGGCGAAAGGACAAACATGCCCGCAACGGCGACACTCGGTGCACTGGTAGAAATAGCTCAGCCACTCTTCCAAGGTATGTTTGGTAATCTCTTCGGCTCCCACCAGCTTGCCGAAAAGCTTGCCCTGCACGGTGAAGTAACGCTTGTAGACCTTCCGCATGAGGTCGGCGCGCCCCGCTGGGATATTGTTGGGGTCTTTGGTGCCCAGATAAGTGTGGCAGTGCTCAGCGCAAAGGCCGCACTTGACGCAGGACTCCATGGCCATTACCAGCGAGCGCCGCTCCTTGCGGTAATAGTCGAGCCATTTGAGAGCCATAGCAGGCTTTTCCTCGTCGGGCACCGGCACCAGGTGCAGGCCGGCGAACTCCCGGGGGCCCGCCTTGGTTGGTTGGTTCAGTCCTTCTACTACTGGCATATCAGCATCTCACCTCCTTTAATCGAGGCGTAGCTTGACACCAGGAAGTCCGATCGGAGCCTCCTGATAGGGACGGTTCATAATCCAGCGCTCCCACATGATACCGAAGGAGTGCATCAGCTTGGAGAAGGGGAAAACGATCATAAGCAACTGCACCAGCATAAAGTGGGTGAAGAAAAACCAGTTGTGCGGGAAGGGCTGAGGGCTGAAGGTGAAAAGCCCCGCCAGAAAAGTCCTGGCGTCAGCGTAGGAGATCCCCACCGCCGGCACCAGCCGCATGAACATGCCCACCCCCGAGATGGCCAGCAACAGCAGCAGATGCAGGTAATCGCTGGTGGAGGAAATAACCCGCATCCGGGTGAGGGTAAACCGCCTGATAAGCAGATAGGCGAGCGCCACGAAGAAGATGAAACCGAAAAAGGTACCCAGAAACTCCGAGGCGTGCTCGCTCTGGGCTTCGGTCACCAGCCACGGGAAGAGCAGGTGGAACTGCGCGCCCAAGGTGTAAATGCCCAGGACGTGCCCGCCCAAGATGGAGAAGAGCGCCACGTGCATGGGCCACGCCCCCACCCAGAGCCAGGGGTCGAACTTCAAAACGTTCCAGAAGAAAACCATCTGCCACAGGATCCACAGAATGGCCGCCACCCAGTTGGAAGGGAAGGGCGAAAGGGTGATGTTGTGCACGATGCGAGCGATCATCCAGCGCCAGATGCGCCAGACTATCCCTCCCAGGAACAGGGCTACGGTGAAGTAGGGGAGAACCTGCACCAGAAAATAGACCATCTTTACACCCCCTTCCGGGGCCGCTGCCCCGTTACAAACCAGTCACGCGTCCAAAAACCCCTAGACCTCCTGCACTGAAGGAGCTCCCGTGGGGCAAACCGTCACGCAGGTCTCGCACCCCATACAGGCCGTGGGGTCGGTCACCCGCGCCTTGCCCCCCTCCAGCACCAGAATCCCTGCCGGGCAAGCCTCCGTGCACTCGCCGCAGCCTTCGCACTTCTCTTCGTCGATGGTTACCATGAACACTTCCCAACAACCTCCTCCATTGATTGGTTGAACCGGAAAAGACAAAGCACTCTGCTATAAAAGGAAATCCCGCCTGGCCTCCCCTTCACCTCCCACCTCTCTTGGTTTTTCGCGGTAAAAGCACAAGGCTGATACTATACCTCTTATTCGGCCTGTCCGCCGATATTCCTGCTCGCCGGAACAGACTTTTTGCCGACAGCCGGGCTTTTCCCAGGGCTAGCCACGGGAGCTCTGGGACCATTTTTCCACCAGACTCCTCGCCTGCCAAGCTTCCGGAGTGTCGGGAGCCAGTTGCAGGAAGCGCTGCAAGTCCTTCACCGCCGCCGGGTAGTCCTTCTTGCCGTAGCCCAGGATCAGGCCGCGGTAAAAAAGCGCCGTGGGGTTCTCCGGATGGCGCTGCAGCACCGCGTTAACCTGCTGCTCGGCGGCATCGTACTTTTCCTCCGCCAGGTAGATTTCGGCCAGGCTGAGCCGGGCGTTGGTATTGTCCGGGTAAAGCTTAAGCACTTCCTGGTAAGCGGTGATCGCCTCCGGCAACCTCCCCTCCACCCGAGCCTGAACGCCTAAACTGAGGAGTTGGGGAAGGTCTTTTTTAGCCACCGCCCGCTGCAACTCCTCCGACCAGGAAGCACTCTGCCCCGGCGAAGTGACGACTTCGCTGCGAGGGTTCGCCTCTGGTGGCGGGGTAGGAGACTTGGAAGGAGCTACCCAGGAAAAGGTGGACACGATCAGACCCGCCGACAGCAAAAGCGCCATGAAACCCAGGATCAGCTTGCTACCCCGCCCCCGTATTTTAGACCAGAACATAACACCACCTCTAACCGCTCTTCGCCTTTTAAAGTATATTACTTGCCGGTGGTTGCGGGAAGACGGGAAAACTTTACGGCAAGTAGCGCAGCGGGTCGCGGGGCGCTCCGTCGCAGATGACCTCGAAGTGCAGGTGCGGACCGGTGGCCCTTCCCGTCATGCCGATGCAGCCCAGACGCTGCCCTTGCGCCACCTGCTCCCCCACGCCCACGTAGATAGCGCTGAGGTGAGCGTAGCGGGTGACCACCCCGCCCCCGTGGTCGATGTCCACCGTCTCGCCGTAGCCAGCGTACCAGCCCGCCCTTATCACCCGGCCCCCCGCGGCCGCCACCACCGGGGCGCCGTAAGGAGCTCCGATGTCGATGCCGGTGTGAAACCCTCCCCACCGGGGCCCAAAGGGGGAAGTCACCGGACCGCTAGCCGGCCAGACCAGGCCCGAACGCCCTCCGCCGCGCGAGGCCAGCATGATACCCTGCCCCACCTTTTCCACCCGGGCCTGGGGAGGAGATAATTCCTTGGTCTCTACCAGGTCCCGGCTCACCTCCATCCCGTTCTGCGCCACCACTTGATAGACTTTCTCACACTTGCCCGGAGCTCCTTCCTGCACCACTTCCACCTTGCCCGGAGGGAGCTGGGTGGTGTACTCTTTTTGCACTGGGAAGGGCAGCTCCTCCTCGCGGCGCTCGGTGTAGCGCTGGACCAATGTGAGGTAGGGGCGCTCCCGCACCAGCCTGAGCTCCTGCCCCGGCTGCAGGTGCCAGGAATCCAGACCGGGATTCCAGGCCGAGATGTCCTCTACGCTCACCCCGAACTGCCGGGCCAGATCCCAGAAATTGTCCCCCTCTTTGATGACGTATTTCTCCTCCACTCGCTCACCCTGGCGCACCAATTGCAGGGCCGCCGCCGGTGTCAAAAGCTTGGCCAAAGGCACCTGGCAGCGGGCCAGCTGCACTTTCTCGGCAAAGGTGGCCGGGAACTCGGGTCGCACCGTGTACAGACGCCGCACCTCCTGCAGGAAGGCTTGCGCCGCGGCTTCGTCGGCGAAGAAGAAGCGCGGTTGGCCGTTGACCTCCACCGCCACCGCCTCGGCGTAAAAAGAGAGGCGTCCGTGCAGCCTGTCCTTCAGCTCCGCCAGCGAAAGCACCTGGCGGGAGGGCCACCACAGACGCCGATAACTTATGTTGTCCCGCAGCTTAACCTGTTGCGGCAACGGCTGGCTCCGAACCAGCTCGGATACCGCCATCGTCACCATCGAGGGAGAAGCAACCACGCCTATCGATTCACCATTCACCGTCAGCAGCCAACCTCTGCCGGCCCACCACCACAAGAAGAAAGCCCCTAACACTCCCACCGCCACCGCCGCCAACAACTTCCGCTCCGCTAGTACCGTCTTAAAACGCCCCAAACGCAAGCTTCCACCCCATTCCCCCAGTTTAAATCGCAAAATATCTCTGTATCTCACTCAATTCTTGCCGGACGGTGTCTAAAAGAGTCACGCAGCGATTAAAGCAGCTCTACCTAGTTTATTATATGGCTTTTTCCGGATTTGACAAGTCTAAAGCTTTTTTGTGCGCCAGGGCGTAAAGAGCGCACTCCAGGCGACCCTGCATCAGGCGGCAGCCAATAGCGTAAGGAGTGAGCAAATCTCCATTGGCGAAGTAAGCGGAAGCGTGGCAACCCCCTCCGCAGAGGAAGCGGGCCCAGCAGGAAGAGCAGCTGCCTTTGCGGTAAACATGGGCTTGCCGGAAAGATTCCACCAGCTCCGGGCGGGCGAGGCCCGTCTCCAAATGCCCCAGCCGGAACTCCTCCCGGCCCACGAATTGGTGACAGGGGTAAAGATCTCCCTGGATGTCCACCGCCACGTAGGCGAAGCCCGCCCCGCAACCGGAGAGCCGCTTGGTGAGGCAAGGTCCGCCATCGGGGTCGAGCTCGAAGTGAAAGAAATAAACTTTGTCCCCCCGCTCCCAGCACCGCAGGTAGAGCTCCAGCAAACGCTCGTACTCCCGCAGCAGCAGGGGCAGGTCCTCTTCCTTCAGGGCGTAGGGGGCCGACGGGGGAGCCACCACCGGTTCCAGGGAGATGTGGCGGAAACCCAGGTCGAAGAGATGGGCGAAGTCGCTGGCGAAGTCGAGATTAAAGCGGGTGAAAGTGCCGCGCAGATAGCAGTAAGAGGAGCGGGGGCGAGCAGCCCACTCGCGGTAGCAACGCTCGATATTGGACATTACTTGCCGGTAAGAGCCGGAGCCGTCGGGGAAGCGCCGCACGCGGTCGTGAACCTCCGGCCGCCCGTCCACGCTCAGCACTAGGTTCACCTCTTCTTGCAGCAAAAAGCGCTCTCGAACTTCGTCTAATAAGACGGCGTTGGTGGTTAGGGTGAAGCTGATGCGCTTCCCTCGCTCCCGGGCCCGCCTCTTGCCGTAGCGGATGGTCTCCTGCACCACGGGGAAGTTGAGCAAGGGCTCGCCGCCGAAAAAGTCCAGTTCCACCTCCCGGCGCGGGCCGGAGGACTCCAGGAGAAAATCTACCGCCGCCCGGGCCACTTCCACCGGCATTAAACCGGTGGCGCCGTAGTCGCCCTCGCCGGCGAAGCAGTAGCTGCAGCGCAAATTGCAGGCCTGCGCCACCATCAGGCACAGGGACTTGGGAGCGAACACCGGGGGATGGTAAAGGGAAGCAAAGTCGTCAGGGGCAAAAAGCAGCCCCTGAGCGCGAAGCTCCTCCAATTCTCGGCCCGCCTCCGCCAACTCTCCTCCCAGGTCCAGAGGGTCTTCACCCCGCAGCCAGAGGGTGAGGGCCCGCCAGGCGGGTTCGTCCAGCTGATGCAGGGAGCCGCTCACCGGATCGTAGGCCAGCTTTTCTCCCCGCAGTGTGAATAGATGCACGCGGATAAACACCTCCATGCAGGCGCGAAGGGCGGGTATCCCGCCCTTCCCAAATTTAGCTCGAAATCAAGGAAGAAACTATCGGGATTGCTTGCAACCCTGATTGCCCACCGTGCAGGAAGTCTTGCAGGCCGACTGACAAGAAGCCTGGCACTCGCCGCAACCGCCCACGCGGGGTTGCCGACCTACCAGCAGGGTCTTTACGTGCCTCTTCATGCTTTTTCAACCCCCTTTAACTGACCGATATGATGCGATAGCCCATACCTTCCAGTTCCCGCGCCAGGTCGCGGGCGTCGGGAAGGTTGAGCCTTAGCGTCAGGTGATAGATGCCCGGCTCCCGCTCCAGCGTGGCCAGGCTGCGAATATTGACGCCTTTTTCCCGAAAAAACGAAGTTATCTCCGCCAGCACGCCGATCCGGTCGGTAGCCTCGATGACCAGGCGCGAGCCAGCCTTGCGGAGATTGAAGAGCCGCACCAGCGCCTCCACCATGTCGGTCTGGGTGATAATCCCTACCAACTCCGTTTTCTCCACCACCGGAAGGCAGCCTATCTTATGCTCGCGCATGACCAAAGCGGCCTCCTCGATCGGGGTGTCGGGCGTGGTGGTTATTGGGTTCTTCACCATGGCCTCGGCCACGGTGAGCTTGGCCAGGATATAATTCAGCTCGTAAACGCTCAGGGTCGAGGCCGGAGAAGGGGAAATCCGCAACAGGCCCCGCTCAGTGACAATGCCAATCAGCTTGCTGCCTTGCACCACAGGGAGGTGGCGGATTTTATGCTTGTTGATAATTTCTAGCGCCTGAAAAATGGGAGTGTCCTTAGGAATGGCTATGGGGTTGGCCGTCATGCAATCGCGCACGAACATTCAGCCACCCAACTCCTTTCCGCAGCGGCTCACGGCCCGCTTTTTTCCCAATTATAACTTGATGGTGGCGGGCAAAGCAATGGAAACAATTAGCAACCGGCAGGCCCTTCCCAGTGGCCCCCCGATGCTCTATACTTAATGGCAAAGGGGGTGAAGCTTGATGGACCAGGAGCTAACTGCTTGGGCGCTAAGGTTTCTCCTCTGGGGTATTTTGCCTCTGATCGTCATTATCTCCGTGATAGCCGCCGGAACCAAGAAGAACGCCTGAAACTAGGGCCTCCCCGAAGGGAGGCCACTGCGCGGCGTGCAAAAAATGGAGCGGGCGACGGGGCTCGAACCCGCAACCCCCAGCTTGGGAAGCTGGTGCTCTACCGTTGAGCTACGCCCGCTTTGATGGTGACCCCACCGGGATTCGAACCCGGGTTTCCGGCTTGAAAGACCGGTGTCCTAGGCCTCTGGACGATGGGGCCCCGGTGCTAAATTTTATTCTACCCGGAAACCCGGGCCGTGTCAACGAGTTCAATTTTGTTATGCGTCGAGATTCGGCAGGTGGCCCCGCGCGCAGTTTTTAAAACCAGCCCCCGCAGCGCCCCCTCGAGCTGAAGACTTTAGCGCGCCCGGCCAGGAGCCCTTTCTTTGGCCGCCGCCGGTAGGTCGTGGTGACCGTCCGCCACCACCACCGCCTTGACGCCGTACCGGGCCGCTTTGCTGGCCTGCGCCTCTACGGCTACCTGCTGGCAATCAAAGCGCCCCAGGACCACTTTGTACCGCTGGCCACCCCACCGGCCGCCCCGCTGCCAGCCAGCCAATTGGGGCTCTCCGGTGTCGTCGGCCGGGGTTAGGGTGGCGCCTTCCCCCGCCGCCTGGGCCCGCTCGAAGAGCTCCAGCGCCCGGAGTTCGTCCAGCACCACCGCCACCTCGTATTGCTGCGGCCGGTACAAACGGCCGTCGGCGTAAACAATGCTGCGGTCGCCCAGACCATTGAAAGCGTACCAGGTGTAAATAGCTCCCCCCACCAACCCCAGGATCACCTTGTCGCGCGACTTTTCCGAGAGATCCAGGCGGCTAACCTTGTAGGAGTTGTACTCGAAACCGCGCTCGTAAGCCCGGACCACGGCGTAACCGCAAGGGAACTGCACGGTGGCCGGGAGCTCCACGTAGGGACGGTTGCGCGTGGTCATCCAGTTGGTGGTCACCACGTGCCGGTGCATGTGCCCATTGAAGATGGCCTGAACGCCGGAGAAAGCGCGGATGGCGTTCTGGAAGGAGAGGAAGTTGTTGATGCCAAACCAAACGTCCAGCCCGTTGCTGGGGTGGTGGAAAAAGAGATAGGTGGGCTGCCCGGCGTTCTGGCTGAGCGTCTGGCTTAACCACTTCATCTGCTGGCCGTCAATGGTGCCCCAGTCGTCGTCGGGGCGACAAGAGTTGAGGAGCAGGAAACGGTGTCCCTGGTGCTCCACGCTGACGTAGGGCTGGCTCCGTCCCCCGTCCAGGTAGTCGAGGAAGCCCTGCAAGCCCAAGCCGTTGGTTTTGCTCCGGTAGGTGTCGTGGTTGCCGGGGGCCAAATAGCAAGGGATGGCCCCGAAGGCGGGCAGGATCTGGTCCCGCAACAATTCATACTGCACCCGCTGAGAGGATTCGGTCAAATCGCCAGTGATGAGGGCCAGGTCTATGCCCCGGGCTTTAGCGTCGCGGATGCACTGGAGCAAGAGCTCCTGGGAATGCTCCAGCAGCTTGCCGAAGTACATCTCGTTGGGGTCGCCCTGCCCCGGGCCCTCGGAAATATGGGTGTCGCTGAAAACGCCAAAGCTATAAAGATACCTGCCAGGAGGCTTGGGAAGGGTGCGGAAGGAGCATTTGGGCCCTTTGACTCCGTTGCTCTCCACCTGGTACCAGTACCGGGTATCGGGGCGCAAGCTGGTGAGTTCGGCCCAGTGGTGTTCCCTCCCGCGCTCCAACGTGGTCTTAACCAGAGAGTCACTGCTGGTCCCCAGGAAAACGGAGGTGTCGCACGGCTGTCCCGGCGTCACCCAGGTGATGACGGCGTGGTCGCTGCCCACGGTGCACAGTTCCTCGTTTTTGATCACCGTTCCCCCGGCGAAGGCCGCGGGCGCCCCCGGCCCGCTCCAGGCGCCGGCGCCTAATAAAAAAGTGCCGGCCGTGAGACCAAAGGCGCGCAGAAATTCTCTCCGGCTCAAAGGCCGCTTCCAGATCTGACGCACGGAGCTCGTACCCCCTTTAGCAAGTGGCGTGAACTTGCTTCAATGGTACAAGCCCGGCGTTAAATCTGCTTAAATTCCCGGTAAAACTTCGGTTAAAATCTCAGCCGCGCCAGCGCCCAACCAACCAGGAAAGGGTCACGGTCAGTAGCAGCGCTCCGAGCCCCAGAGGCCAGAAGACGCGCAGCAGCAGCAAGGCCGCCACTACCCCTTGCTCCCAGGCGTCCAACCAGCTGTGCTGGTGCTTCCAGGTGGTATAAGCCTGGTAACCCCCTCCCAAGAGCAGGAAGCAGGTGACGAGAGAAAGACCCCAGAAGACTCCCCGCATCAGCCAATTCTGCTTGCTCCAGCAAAAGGACAGGAGAAGCAGCGCCAGCCACAGCAGCAGCAATAGCCGCGCCACCCAGTTCACCAGGCACCACCGCCTTTCGGCCTATCTTCTCTGGGCGGGGATGCGCTCCACCCCCATGTAGGGCCGCAGGACCTCGGGCACGACCACCGATCCGTCCTTTTCCTGGTAGTTTTCCAGGATGGCAGCCACGGTGCGCCCCACCGCCAGACCAGAACCGTTTAGAGTGTGGACAAAAACGGCCTTGGCCTTCGGGCTGGGGCGGTAGCGGATATTGGCCCTCCGGGCCTGGAAATCAGCGAAATTAGAGCAGGAGGAGATTTCTTTGTAATCCTGGTAGCTGGGCAGCCAGACCTCAAGGTCGTAGGTTTTGGCGGCGGAGAAACCGAGATCACCGGTGCAGAGCACCACCACCCGGTAGGGGAGTTGTAGCCGCTGCAGCACCCTCTCGGCGTCCGCTACCAGCTTCTCCAGTTCTTCTTCCGATTGCTCCGGGCGGCAGAATTTCACCAATTCCACCTTGTTGAACTGGTGCTGGCGGATAAGGCCCCGGGTATCCCGGCCCGCTGCCCCGGCCTCGGCCCGGAAGCAGGCGCTGTAAGCCGCGTACTTGAGGGGGAGCTGGTCCCCATCCAGGATTTCTTCCCGGTGCAGGTTGGTTACCGGCACTTCGGCGGTGGGGATGAGGTAGTAATCCTCCCCCTCCACCTTGAACATATCTTCAGCGAACTTGGGCAACTGCCCGGTTCCCACCATGCTGGCCCGGTTCACCAGGAAGGGGGGGAAGAGCTCCTGGTAGCCATGCTCGCGGGTGTGCAGGTCGAGCATGAAGTTGATGAGCGCCCGCTCCAAAGCCGCGCCCAGACCCCGGTAGAAAACGAAGCGCGTGCCTGCCACTTTCACGCCCCGGGCGAAATCCAACACGCCAGTGAGCTCCCCTATCTCCCAGTGGGGGCGAGGAGAAAAAGAGAAGGAGCGCGGCTCGCCCCAGCGCCTGACCTCCACGTTGTGGGAGGCATCGGCACCCGGGGGCACGGAGGGGTGAGGCAGGTTGGGGAGCTCTAACAGCAGCTGGTTAAGTTCCTGCTCCAGCCCGTTTACCTCTCGCTCCACTTCCAGCACCTGATGGCTCAGCTGGCGCATGGCAGCGATCAGTTCACCGGCCTCTCCCCCAGCCTGCTTGCAGCGGGCTATCTCTTCCGAGGCGCGGTTATGCTGGCTGCGGAGCTCCTGGAGGCGAGTGAGGTGCTCGCGCCAGCGGGCGTCCACCTCCAGGAGGCGATCCACCAGCTCCTCCGGGTAACCTCGCAGCCGCAAAGCGGACTTTACCCGCTCGGGCTCGCGGCGTATCTGTTTGAGATCCAGCACCGTCCCTTTCTCCCTTCCCAAGCCACCTTAGAGGATCAGCTGTTTCACTCCCAGCACGTTTTCCACCCGGGCTATCGCCTCCAGGGCTTCCTCCGGCACCGGGTTATCCACCGTGAGCAGCATGATAGCTTTGCCCCCGATCTCCCTGCGCCCCACCTGCATGGTGGCTATATTGATGTCGTAGGCGCCGATGAGGGTGCCAATGCGCCCGATGATACGAGGGCGGTCCATGTGGGGCACGAAAAGGATGTAGCCCTGGGGCAGCACGTCTACTCGATAGCCGTCCACCTCTACCACCCGCGGTTCCTTGCCGCGCACCAGGGTACCGGCCACGGTGTGCTCGCCATCCGGGGATTGCACCCGAACGGTGATGAGATTAACGTACTCCTCTTCCTGCTCCTGCTTGGTCTCCTTAATTTTTATTCCCCGCTGCTTGGCTACTTCGGGCGCGTTAACGTAGTTGATGGTATCCTGCAAGGCCACGCTCAGCACCCCCTTGAGTACCGCGGTGGTGAGCAGGCTCACGTCGTAGCGGGCCAACTCGCCAGAGTAATTCACCTCCACGCGGTTAACCCGGCCGCCCAGCAACTGGGTAGCGAACATCCCCAACTTCTCGGCCAGAGGAAAGAAGGGGCCCACCACGGGGAGCACTTCGGGGCGCATGTAAGGGAGGTTGACCGCGTGGCGCACAAAGCCCCCACGCAGCGCGGTGAGCACCTCCTGCGCGACCACCTCCGCCACCGCCAGCTGGGCTTCCACAGTGGAAGCTCCCAGGTGCGGGGTCACCACCACGTTGGGGAGGGAAAAGAGCGGGTGCGAAGTGACCGGCTCCTTCTCAAAGACGTCGAGCGCCGCCCCTGCCACCTTTCCCGCTTTGAGGGCTTCGTAGAGCGCCTCCTCATCCACGATTCCCCCCCGGGCGCAGTTGATAATCCTGACACCGTCCTTCATCTGGGCTATGGCTTCCCGGTCAATCAGGTGGTAATTTTCTTTGCTCAAAGGGATGTGAATGGTGATGAAGTCGGCTTGACGGAACAGGTCCTCCAGCGTCACCAGCTTTACGCGCAGATCCCGCGCCCGCTCCTCGGTGATGTAGGGGTCGTAAGCGATGATCTCCATTTCCATGGCCTGGGCCCGCTTGGCCACCTCCGAGCCGATACGCCCCAGCCCAATTATCCCTAACACTTTGCCCCGCAATTCTACCCCCACGAAGGATTTCCGGTCCCACACTCCGGCCTTTGTGCGGGCGCAAGCTTCGGGTATGTTGCGGGCCAGACTGAGCATCATGCCCAGGGTGTGCTCGGCTGCGGCCACGGTATTGCCCCCGGGAGCGTTGGCCACGATTACGCCCCGGGCCGTCGCCGCTTTGAGGTCGATATTGTCCACCCCCACGCCGGCCCGGCCAATTATCTTCAGTCTCCGGGCCGCCTCCAGCACCCGGGCCGTGACTTTGGTGGCGCTACGCACAATCAGGGCATCGTACTCCCCGATGATCTCCCTGAGCTCTTCCTCGCTGAGAGTAGGACGGAAATCCACTTCCACGTCCGGCGCTTCCGTTAAGGCTTTCAGCCCCTCGGGAGACACGCCGTCGGTTACCAGCACCCGGTACATTTACGCTTTCCCCTCCTCTGCCAGAACGGCTTGGGCCTGAGCCACGCCCTGACCCCATTTCACAGGATACCCTGCCCGGTAAAGCCCTAGCTCCAACGCTCCCAGAGCTCCCAGGATGTCCACCTCGTCCACGTAGCCCATATGCGCTAGGCGAAATATCTTTCCCTTGAGCGGTCCCTGCCCACCGGCTAACAGCACTCCGTAGCGGGAAGCGATCTCTTTACGCAACCGGTCGGCCTCCAATCCCTCGGGTGCCCAAACCCCGGTAACCAGGGGCGAAGCCCAGGCGTCGGCCACCATGAGTCGCAAACCCAAAGCGCGCATCGCCGCCCGCGTTGCCCGCGCCAGCAGCTGGTGCCGCCGGTAAACCTGCTCCAGCCCCTCCTCAAAGATGAGATCCAGCGCGCGGTCCAACCCTGCAAATAGAGAGACGGCAGGAGTGTAGGGAGTATTGTATTTCTGTTTGGAACGACAGGCCGCCAGCAGATCGAAGTAGTAGCGGGGGCTCCGGCTACCAGTCATCGCCTTGAGAGCTCTTTCGCTCAGCGCCACGATGGCCAATCCCGGCGGCACCATCAGAGCCTTCTGGGAAGCGGTGACGAGAACATCGATTCCCCACTCGTCCATGCGGAGCTCCGCGCCGCCGGCGCTGGAGACCGCGTCCACCGCCAGCAACACCTCGTAGCGACGGGCCAATTCCCCCAGTGGACGCAGATCGTTGAGCACCGTGGTGGAGGTTTCGTTGTGGGTGGCCAGCAAAACTTTGAAGCGCTTCTCCCGCAGCCGACGCTCCACCATTTCGGGGTCCACCGCCTGGCCCCATTCAAAGTTCAGAGTTTCCACCGCCCCACCGTAGGCTTGGGCCAATTCGGCGAAGCGCTCACCGAATTTTCCTCCCACCAGCGCCAGCACCGGGTCGCCTGGGGACAGCAAATTGGCCACGGCCGCTTCCATGCCACCGGTGCCCGAAGCGGTGAGGATGACCACGTCACCTTGGGTTCCCAGAACGGGGCGAAGTTTTTCTTCCAGCCTGGCGTATAAACGAGCGAAAGCTTCCGTGCGGTGCCCGATTAGGGGGCGAGCCATGGCCTCAGCCACCACCGGCGGCACCGGAGTGGGACCGGGAATAAACAAGCGCGTTTCTTGCTTCATAAGCATCCAAGACCCCCAGCCACAGTTTTAAGTTGAAAATAAAATCCGTCCCTTAAAGGGACGATACCGGTAGCACCAGCCACTAAACGCCGGCTACCTCTTCCAGGAAATAGCGGTGCAGGCGTAAATCGTCGGTGAGCTCCGGGTGAAAGGCGCAGGCTAGCCAACGCCCCTGGCGCACCAGCACCGGGCCCGCGGAGAGCTCGGCCAGCACCTCTACTCCTCCCCCCACCCTAACCACCAAAGGGGCGCGGATGAACACGGCCCGAAAAGGCTCCGGCCCCAGAACGGGGATGGTAAGTTCGGCTTCAAAGCTCTCCGCCTGGCGCCCGAAGGCGTTGCGCCGCACCTCTATGTCCATTAAGGACAAGGTGCGCTGTCGGGTACCCTCCAACGCCCGCGCCATCAAAACCATCCCAGCGCAGGTGCCGAACAGGGGCAGGCCCTGGCGCGCTCGCGCTTCGATCGGCTCCAGCAGTCCAAAATCGCATAGCAAACGCCCTATGGCCGTGCTCTCGCCTCCGGGTATAATTAGGGCCGATAAACCGTCCAGGTCGCTCGGGAATTTGACCAGGCGGGTAGCCCGTCCCAGCCGGGCGCAGGCCCGAGCGTGCTCGCGAAAGGCGCCCTGCAGCGCCAGTATCCCTATCGTCATCTCCCTACCAGCCCCGCTCCTGCAAGCGCTGGTGAGCGGGCAAAGAGGCGGTGTCGAGGCCGGACATGGGCTCACCCAGAGCTCGGGAGACTTCGGCCAGCACCTGGGGATCGTTGTAGTAAGTGGTGGCCGCCACGATGGCCCGCGCCCGCTTCATGGGATCTTCCGACTTAAAAATGCCCGAGCCCACGAAGATGCCGTCGGCCCCCAATTGCATCATCAAGGCCGCGTCCGCCGGGGTGGCGATGCCTCCGGCAGCGAAGTTAACCACCGGCAAACTCCCGGTTTCGGCCACCTCCAGCACCAAATCGTAAGGCGCTCCCATCTCCTTAGCCGCCTGCATCAACTCCTCGCGCCGCCGCGCTTGCAATTGCCGGAGCTCCGAGTTGATGCGGCGCATATGCCGCACCGCCTCCACCACGTTGCCGGTGCCAGCCTCGCCCTTGGTGCGCAGCATGGCCGCCCCTTCGGCGACGCGCCGCAGGGCCTCACCCAGATTGCGAGCGCCACAAACAAAGGGGACTTTGAAGGGGTGCTTGTCTATGTGATGCTCCTCGTCGGCGGGGGTCAGAACTTCGCTCTCGTCGATGTAGTCCACCCCCAGAGACTCCAGAATCTGCGCCTCGACAAAATGGCCGATGCGGCATTTGGCCATCACGGGAATGGTCACCGCGTCCATAATGCGGAGAATGATCTCCGGATCGGCCATTCGCGCCACTCCTCCCGTGGCCCGAATATCGGCCGGCACCCTCTCCAAAGCCATCACCGCGCAGGCTCCAGCCTCTTCGGCTATTTTGGCCTGCTCGGGAGTGGTGACGTCCATGATCACGCCGCCCTTGAGCATTTCCGCTAAGCCTTTTTTTACTCTCCAGGTTCCCTTTTCCATAGTGCCACCCTGCCTTCTGAATTGAGCAGATAAATAGACGCTCCGCGATTACAGGCTAATTTTATCGCTTGCCCGCACTGGAAAGCAACATTATTCCTGATCTATCCGGGCCAAGGCCACCACCCGGTCGTTCGGCTGGGGTCGCATGAGCATCACTCCTCTGGCCTGGCGCCCCATAACCGGGATTTCGCTCACGCTAAGCCGCGTGAGCCAGCCGGCGGCGGTGGCCAGCAGCACTTCCGCTTGCGAGCGCACCACCTCGACCCCCACCACGGGTCCGCTGGCCTTGGATACCTTTAGCGCCACGATGCCCTTGCCCCCGCGCCTTCGGAGCGGAAAAGCCGAGCTCGCTACTCGCTTGCCGTAACCGCGAGCGGTCACCAGCAGCACTTCCCCTCCCTCATCCAGCACCACCAGTCCCGCTACCTGATCTCCCTGCTGTAAGCGGATACCCCGCACGCCGCGGGCTGTCCGCCCCATGGGCCGCACAGCTCCCGCCTGGAAGCGCAACGCTTTTCCTTGCTCGGTCACCAGCAGCAACTCGGCTGCCTCCCCGGGAAGCGCCGCCGCCACCAACTCGTCCCCCGGCTCCAAGGCAATGGCGTTGATCCCTGTCCGGCGCAGGTTGGCCAGCTCTTGGAGGGATAGCTTCTTTACCACCCCCTGCCGGGTGGCCAGGAGCACGTGCCGTTCCGGGGCGAAGTCGCTCACGGGGACGATGGCCGTTACCCGCTCGCCCGGGGCGAGGGGAAACAGGTTGGGAAGCGCTGTGCCCCTGCCGCTGCGCTCCGCCTCCGGTATCTCGTAGACCTTCAGACGATAAACCCTACCGGTACCGGTAAAGAAGAGCAGATAGTCGTGGGTGTCGGCCAGATAAAGATGGCAGATGAAGTCGCCGTCCTTGAGCTTAAAGCCCGTAACCCCTCGCCCCCCACGGTGCTGGCTGCGGTAAAGATCCTTGCTCTGCCGCTTGATGTAACCCTGCTGGGAGAGCAGCACTACCACCTGCTCGGAGGGTATGAGGTCTTCGGGGCGGTAGCTGATTTCCTCCTCCACGATGGAGGTGCGCCGGGGATCAGCAAATTTGTCCCGGAGCTCCCGCAGGTCCTGGCGCACGATCGCCCACACTTTGGCCTCGTCGGCCAGCACCCCCTCCAGGTAAGCGATCTTTTCCCGGAGCTCTCGGAGCTCGGCCAGCAACTTTTCTCGCTCTAGGGCAGTGAGCCTTTGCAACCGCATGTCCAGGATGGCCTGAGCCTGCCGCTCGGTGAGGGCGAAAGTGGTCATGAGGCGCTCCCGCGCGGTGGAGACGTCGGGGGCCGCCTTGATAAGCTGCACCACCGCATCGATGTTGTCCACCGCCACCACCAACCCTTCCACTATCTCCAGACGCAGCTGCGCCTCGCGGAGCTCGTAGCGGCAGCGGCGCACTATTACCTCCCTCTGATGTTCCAGGTAATAGTGCAGCATCTCCTTCAGGTTCAGAACCCGGGGCTGGCCATCCACCAAGGCCAGCATGATGACGCCGAAGGTGTCTTCCAATTGGGTGTGCTTGTACAGGCGGTTCAGCACCACCCGGGGGTCAGCGTCCCGCTTCAACTCCACTACCACCCGGATGCCATTCCGATCCGACTCGTCGCGCAGATCGGCGATGCCCTCCAGACGCTTCTCTTTTACCAGCGCCGCTATCTTTTCCAAAAGCCGGGCCTTATTGACCTGGTAAGGAATCTCGGTGATGACGATATGCTGCCGATTACCTTTGCGCTCCACGCTGGCCTTGCCCCGCACCACGATCCCACCGCGCCCAGTGGTGTAAGCCGCCCTGATTCCCTCTCGCCCCAAAATGATTCCCCCGGTGGGAAAGTCCGGCCCGGGGAGGTAGCGGAAGAGTTCTTCTAGAGGGAGCTCCGGGTTGTCGATCAGGGCCAGCAAAGCGTCCACCACCTCTCCCAAGTTGTGGGGAGGAATATTGGTGGCCATGCCCACCGCTATCCCCGAGGAGCCGTTAATCAGCAGGTTGGGAAGGCGCGACGGCAAAACGGTGGGTTCGCTGGTGCTGCCATCGTAGTTGGGCACGAAATCCACCGTGTCCTTGTGGATATCGCGCAGCATTTCCACCGCGTAGCGAGAGAGCCGGGCCTCAGTGTACCGCATGGCGGCGGGAGCATCGCCGTCTATCGAACCGAAGTTACCGTGCCCGTCCACCAAGGGGTAGCGGCAGGAGAAATCCTGCGCTAGCCGCACCAGGGCGTCGTAAACCGCCGCGTCACCGTGGGGGTGGTAACGAGCCAGCACCTCACCCACGATGTAAGCCGACTTGCGGTGGGGACGGTCGGGAGTCATGCCCAGAGCGTGCATAGCGTAAAGGATACGCCGGTGCACCGGCTTGAGACCATCCCGCACGTCGGGCAAAGCCCGGCCTACGATCACGCTCATGGCGTAATCGAGGTACGAGTGACGCATCTCCTCGGTTATTTCTATGGGAATTACTTTAGCCATGCTTTTACTTGCCACCTCAACCGTTTAAATATCCAGGTTACGCACCGAGCGGGCGTAACGGCTGATGAACTCGCGCCGGGGCTCCACCTTATCCCCCATGAGGGTGCTGAAGAGCTCGTCCGCCGCCACCGCGTCCTCCAGCGTGACCTGGAGGATAACCCGCTTATCCGGATTCATGGTGGTGTCCCACAGTTGCTCCGGGTTCATCTCGCCCAGACCTTTGTAGCGCTGAATAGAAACCCCGTTACGCCCCAGCCGCTCTAGTAATTGCTCCAGCTCCTGGTCAGAATAAACGTAATGGGTCTCTTTCCCTTTACGCACCCGGTAAAGCGGGGGCTGAGCGATATAGACGTACCCGGCCTCGATCAGCGGGCGCAGGTAACGGAAAAAAAAGGTTAGAAGCAGGGTGCGGATATGGGCCCCGTCCACGTCGGCATCGGTCATGATGATCAGCTTATGATACCGCGTCTTCTTCAAGTCGAGTTCTTCGCCGATGCCAGCGCCGATAGCAGTGATCAGCGCCTTAATCTCCTCGTTGGCCAAGATCTTATCCAGCCGCGCCTTCTCCACGTTTAACACCTTGCCCCGCAGAGGCAAAATGGCCTGGAAGCGCCGGTCCCGACCCTGCTTGGCTGAGCCCCCGGCCGAATCTCCCTCGACGATATACAGCTCAGTCCGAGCCGGGTCCTTCTCGCTGCAGTCGGCCAACTTACCCGGGAGCGACGCGCTTTCCAGCAGCCCTTTACGCCGGGCTAGCTCCCGCGCCCGCCGGGCCGCCTCCCGTGCCCGGGAAGCGGACAAAGCCTTTTCCACGATCGTTCGCGCCACTGACGGGTTCTCCTCGAAAAAGGTGGCCAGCCCCTCCCCAACGATGGCCTCCACCACCTTGCGGGCTTGAGTGTTGCCCAGCTTGGTCTTGGTCTGCCCTTCGAATTGAGGGTCGGGTATCTTCACCGCCACCACCGCGGTGAGGCCCTCGCGCACATCTTCCCCCGACAACTGAACGTTCTCAGGAAGAAGCCCGTGGCGGCGCCCATAGTCATTGACCACCCTAGTCAGGGCAGCCTTGAAACCCGCCTCGTGCGTCCCACCGTCTACGGTGCGGATGGTATTGGCGTAGGAAAAAATATTCTCGGCGTAACCGTCGTGGTATTGGAGAGCCACTTCCACCTTGATATTCTCCCGCTCGCCACTCAAATATATGGGATCGGGGTGGAGAACCTCACGCGCCCGGTTTAAGTGGCGCACGAAGTCCCTGATTCCCCCCTCGTGGTGAAAGACAAACTCTTCCCCGGTGCGCTCGTCCCGCAGGATAAAGGTCACCTCGGGCACCAGGAAGGAGAGCTCGCGCAGGTGCTGGACCAGAACCTCCTGATTTAAAACCACTTCTTCGAAAATTTCCGGGTCAGGACGGAAACTCACGGTAGTGCCCGTGCGCTCACTTTCTCCTACCAATGTAAGCTCGGTGACCGGCTGCCCTCGCTCGAAGCGCTGGCGCCAAACCTTGCCCTCCCGGCTGACCTCCACTTCCAGCCATTCCGAGAGCGCATTCACCACCGAGACGCCCACCCCGTGCAATCCCCCAGAAACTTTGTAACCGCCGCCGCCAAACTTACCCCCCGCGTGAAGGGTGGTAAGCACCACCTCTACTGCTGGACGTCCAGCCTGGGGGTGGATGTCCACTGGGATTCCCCGGCCGTTGTCGCGCACCACCACGCTATTGTCCCGCCGCACCACCACCTCGATCTCGGTGCAGAACCCCGCCAGGGCCTCGTCCACACTGTTATCCACCACCTCGTAGACCAGATGGTGTAGGCCACGCGGCCCGGTACTGCCAATATACATTCCTGGACGAAGTCGCACTGCTTCCAGACCTTCGAGTATTTGAATAGCGTCGGCCCGGTATTCTTGCTTACTTTCCTCTTCCGGCAAAATCTAGGACCCCCTTATCACTCGGTGGTAAAATACTCTACACGGCGCTTCAAGGCGTTACAGGAAAGATAGCTTATGAAAACCTTGTCGGCCGTGACCACGATGGAGCGGCGTTTTCCCCCTTCCGAGAGATTAACCAAGCGCCCCTCGTCACGCATATTACGTAGAAATTCCTTGGTGGATGGCGCCTCTCCTAACTTGCTATCTAGGATGGCAATGATCTCTTTACCGTCAATAGTTACATCTCCGCCTAAATAAACCAGCATATCTACTTCCCCCTAAAATAAGAGCTATCGGCCGCGAGGAGCTGCCCTTGCTCTACATTATAAACCCGTCCGGGTAAACGGAGTTCCGTCTCGGCCGAAGTGATGAAGGATTGCCGGCCCTCTAAAAAAGCTAATAAGTTTCGGCGCCGCGGCGCATCGAATTCGGAGAAAACGTCGTCGAGGAGAAAAATCACTTTTTCGCCGTGAGCCGCCTCCAGCAATTGCGCTTCGGCCAGTTTAAGGGCCAGCACTGCGGCCCGCGCTTCTCCCCGCGAGCCGTGCTGGCGGAGTTCCCTCCCCTCCACCAGAAAAAGAAAGTCATCGCGGTGGGGCCCCACCAGTGTTTGACCCAACGCTCGCTCGCGCGCCTCCACCGCCCGTAAATGGGAGAAAAATTGCTCCGTCAAATCCTCTTGCTTGTCAGTACCCACCACGTTGCTCGAGTAACGCAATACCAGACGCTTGCCCGCCATTTCCCGGTACAACGAAGCGGCTAGCGGCCCTACCATGCCCAATCCCCGCAGGCGCAGCTGGCAAAGGAGCGTTCCTTCCGCCACCAGGGTCGCCGACCAGGTCTCCAGCTCCTCCTGCGAGCGCTCCCCGGGTAAGCGGAGCAAAGCGTTACGCTGTTCCAGGGCGCGTTGGTAGCGCCTCAGCACTTCCTCGTAGCCGGGCAGGAGACGTTCCAAGAGGCGGTTAAAAAAATTGCGCCGGTCGGAAGGAGAGCCACCGACCACTCCCAGGTCTTCGGGGCGAAAGAGCAAGAGCATCTTCTCTCCCGGGAAGGAACGGCGGGAAGCAGGCTTGCCCTGGTAAAAAAGCGACTTGACCCGGTTTTGGAGCCAGACCTCGGTAGTGATTTCCCCCCACGCGGCCTCCATTCTTCCTCGTAGCCGGGCCACGCTTTCCCCCCAGCGCACCACCTCTTCCTCCCTGGTGGTGCGGAAAGAATGGCCGCAAACTACGAAGTAAAGCGCCTCCAATAAGTTAGTCTTTCCCGCCGCGTTGGGCCCCTGAAGTAAGTTTAGCGCACTGGAGGGTTCCCACTCTAACTCGCGATAGTTACGAAAATTAAGCAGATAAAGCGACTTTACCCGCAACCTATTCACCCATCACGGCTATATTACCCGCAGAGGTAAGAGTAAAGCCAAGTAGCCCGAAGCGCTCTTGGGAGTTATCAGCATGGGCGACATGGAGCCGTACAGGCCGAGGTTCACCTCTTCCTCCCGGTCTAGCACGCGCAAGGCTTCGATCAGATAATCAACGTTGAAGGCTAGAGTGAGATCTTCCCCCTCCGCCGGTACCGGCAGGCTCTCCTGAAATTCTCCCGTCTCGCTTTGCGCTTCTACCACTAATTGATCGCCAGCCTTACGCAAAAAGACGGTGGGGATGCCGGAAGCGCTGGCCCGGGCGATCACCCGCGCCCGCTCCAGGCAGGACCAAAGGGAGCTGACGCTGGCGCAAAGCGTGGCCATTGGAGCTCCTTTAGGCAAAGCCTGCCGCCAATCGGGAAATTTGCCCTCGATCAGGCGGGAATGCAGCTCCACCTCCCCCCAGTAAAAAGAGGCGGTCAGGCGGCCGACGCTGAATTTAAGGGGTTCCTCGCCTAAAAGTTTGCCCAAGTTCAGCAACTCTTTAAGGTGTCTGGCCGGTATCACCCGGGTTTCTGCGTTCGGCTCTTCGCTCGGGCGGTAAACGGCCAGCCGGTGACCGTCGGTGGCCGCGAAGCTCAGGCTGCCTCCTGGAGTCAGACCCACTTCCACCCCGGTAAAGATGGGGCGCAAATCGTCGGGGGAAGCAGCGTAGAGCACGTGACGCAGGGCTTCCAAGGTTCCCGCCCCCGCGAATTCTAATTTGCCGGGCTCAGCGGGCTCCAGCAAGGGAAAACCCTCGGGGTTCATACCGGCCAGCCGCACCTCCCCGCCAGGGTAGCGGAATAGGATCCGGTGGTTTTGCACCTGGCTGATCTCGACCCGCGTGTCTTTGCCCAGGAGACGCACCAAGTCTCCGATCTCCCTGGCCGGCAACCAGCATTCCCCTTCCGCTTCTTCTAGTTGCACCTGGGGTAATTGCATGGAAATCTGAAGCTCTAGGTCAGTGGCGGTGACCGACAATCTTCCCTCTTGTCCGCGAAGCAAAATTCCTCCTAGTAAAGGCATGGGCGGCTTGGGGGAAACGCAGCGTGCGCACACTGCTAAGGCGCGTTCCAGGTCTTCCTTAGTGATGGTGAAGCGCAACGAAGGTCCTCCTTCTCTGGATTTATCTACGTTCTGATTAAGCTTATTTAAAGAAGAATCCCCAGTAATCACCGTAGTACCTGTTGATTTGTGGAAAAAGTCGAACCGTCCTTTTCCATCAAGGTGTTGCCCTTGTTGATTTCACTCGGATTTTTTTAACTGACTAATCAATTCTCCCACCGCTCCCTGCAGTCTGAGATCTTCCTTGAGATAAGCGCTGATCTTCTCGCAGGCGTGCAGAACGGTGGTGTGGTCTCGGCCACCAAAAAGCTCACCGATTTTGGGGAGGGAAAGATCGGTGAGTTCGCGGGCCAGGTACATCGCTATCTGTCGCGGCAGGGAAACCGCTCGATGCCGCTTCTTGCCGCGCAGATCCTCCACCTTTAAATTGTAGTACTGAGCCACTACTTCCTGGATCAAATCCACGGTTATCTCCCTCTTGCGAGGCTGGCGCAGTATGTCTTTGAGCACGGTGGCCGCAGTGTCTGGGGTCACCGGACTGTTGGTGAGGGCGGCGAAAGCCATCACCCGCACGAAAGCTCCTTCCAGCTCGCGGATATTGGACTGGATGTGGTCGGCGATGAAAAGCAGGGTTTCGTCCGGAACCGACACGTTCTCCAGTTGGGCCTTTTTACGCAGGATAGCTACCCGGGTCTCGAAATCTGGGGGCTGGATGTCGGTGATAAGGCCCCACTCAAAGCGGGAACGCAGTCTCTCTTCCAAGGTAGGGATCTCTTTAGGTGGGCGGTCGCTGGAGATAACGATTTGTCGCGCCGCCTCGTAAAGGGTGTTAAAAGTGTGGAAAAATTCTTCCTGGGTGCGTTCTTTACCGGCCAGGAATTGGATGTCGTCTATCAACAGGACATCCACATTGCGGTATTTCTCTCGGAACTGCTGGGTGCGGTTCATCTGCAAGGCGTCGATCATTTCATTGGTGAATTTTTCTGTGGTGACGTAAAACACTTTCATTCCTGGGCGGTGCTCCAGAATGTGGTGGCCGATGGCGTGCATAAGGTGGGTCTTTCCTAACCCCACTCCTCCATAGATGAAGAAAGGGTTGTAAGCCTGCGCTGGCGCCTCAGCCACCGCCAGAGCGGCGGCGTGAGCGAAACGGTTCGAGTTGCCGACCACGAAATTACTGAAGGTATATTTGGGGTTAAGTTGAGGCGTTGCTGTACCGGCGCCGCTGGCTTTGCTTTCCTTCCCCTCCAGGTGCTTATAGATGGGCTCCTCCTCCGCAAGGATGAATTTAACTGCCAGATCCACTCCCAGAACCTCGCCAAAGGCTTGCCGGAGGATGGGGGCGTAACGCTGGGTGAGCCAGTCCTTGGAGAAATGGTTGGGCACAGCGATGTAAATGGTTTGATTGGTGCAGGCCACCGGGCGGAGGGGTTTTAGCCAGTGCTCAAAGGAATGCTTGGCCACTACCTTCTCCAGATTGGCCATAATCTCCTGCCAGCAGCGCTGGAGTTCGGTTGCCACCAACCCTCTCCCCCCTTACACTTTGTTTTTTACGGCTGTCCACAAGGATTTGTTCACAACTTTATCCACAGCTTGTGGAAAACCCTATGCCTCTCTTTTTGTTATCGTATCAGAGGGGGACCGGGTTATCAACAGCCCTAATTTTCCAATATTTGTTATAAGCTTGACCCTTAGAGAAAGCTTAGGATATAATTTCTCTGTATCTTTATGGGGTGGCGGGGGTGAAGGAACATTGAAGAGGACTTATCAGCCCAAAAGGAGAAGGCGGCAACGCGTGCACGGCTTTCTTAGCCGTATGCGAACACCGGGGGGAAGGCGAGTTTTAAAGCGGCGTCGTCTGAAGGGGAGGAAGCGGCTGGCGGTTTGATTTAAGTGCCGGGCGAGCGCGTGGAGCTAAGTCGGGCCGGATTTAATGCGGTCTTCAAAGAGGGGCGCCGGGCGGTGGGTCGATTGGTGGTCGTTTATTTTCGCCCCAACCGTCTTTCTTGCCGTCGGGTTGGATTGACGGTGAGCCGGAAGGTGGGCACGGCGGTGAAGCGGAACCGGGTGCGCCGGCTCCTGCGCGAGGTGTATCGCCTGAATCCGGAGCTCTTCCGGCCCGGTTACGACTACATTCTATTAGGACGTGACGCGTCCGCGAAAGCTTCTTATCAGGAGATAGAAGCTGACGTGCGCGAAGCTTTGCGGCGGGGTGGCCCTAAGTGAAAAAATTGTTATTAGGCTTGATTAAGTTTTATCAAACCGTTATTTCTCCTTGTTTGCCAGCGCGGTGTCGCTTTTACCCCTCCTGTTCGGCTTACGCTTACGAAGCCATCGCTCGCTATGGCGCTTGCCGGGGTTTGCTCTTGGCAGGGAGACGCCTGCTGCGTTGCCACCCTTTCAATCCCGGGGGGTACGACCCGGTGCCCTAAAGTCTTAAGGAGGATTTGTTGCGTTGGGAGAGTTGTTTGCCAAACTGGTCGGAGGCATGACCACTTTGTTGGTGTGGCTCTACAAGGCTACCTCGGTTATGGGGATTCCTAATTACGGCCTGGCCATTATTATGTTAACCGTTCTGGTGCGGGTAGTGCTTTTCCCCCTGAATTATCGACAGATGCGCTCGGTGGTGGCCATGCAGCAACTCCACCCCAAAATTAAGGAGTTGCAGGAAAAGTATAAGAAAGATCCGCAAAAAATGCAGCAGAAGCTGATGGAGCTGTATCGGGAGCACAACGTTAACCCGATGGCGGGATGCCTGCCCTTGTTTATCCAGCTGCCCATTCTTATAGCCCTTTACCGCGCCTTGCTGAGCTTTCCTTACGCGGTGGCGGAGCACGCTCGTTTTCTCTGGATTCCTAGTCTCAGCCATACCGATCCCTATTTCATCCTGCCGGTATTGGCGGGGATAACTACCTACTGGCAAATGAAGATCACCCCGCAAGTGGCGGGGCAGGAGCAACAGCAGCGGCTGATGGGTATGTTGATGTCCGGCATGATCCTCTGGATCAGTTCTACCCTGCCTGCTGGTTTGGCTTTGTACTGGGTAGTTTACAACCTGCTGAGTGTGTTGCAGCAGCACTTTTTCAACAAGCGCTTGCTCACGGGTAGGAAGGGGGCGAGTGAGCTTGCAGGAAGTGATCAAAAGCGGTAAGTCGGTGGAAGAAGCAGTTAAGGCGGCGCTGGCCGAGTTGGAGGCTAGCCCTGAAGAGGTCAGCGTGGAGGTGCTGGAGGAGCCAAACCGGGGTTTGTTGGGCTTTATTGGCTCGCGTCCGGCCAAGGTGCGGGTGGTGCGGAAGGCTACTCCTGGGGAGAGGGCGCGCCAATTGATGGAGGATATTCTGCGGGTCATGGCCCTGGAGGGCAAAGTGCAAATGCAGGAAGACGAGGAGAGTATTACCCTGGAGGTGGAGGGCGTCAATCTCGGGGTACTTATCGGTAGGCGGGGTGAGACTCTGAACGCCTTGCAATACTTGCTGGGGCTGGCGGCTGGACGCAACGCCGGGTCTAAAAAGCGGGTTTGGCTGGATGTGGGTGGGTACCGGAGGAAGAGGGAAAACACCTTGCGGGCTCTGGCCCTGCGCCTGGCCGAGAAGGCCAAGAAGCAGGGGCGCAATATCGTGTTGGAACCTATGAGTCCTCAGGAGCGACGGGTCATTCACATGACTCTGAGGGGGCGTGACGATATCTACACCTTCAGCGAAGGGGAAGAGCCCTTTCGCAAAATTGTTATCGCTCCGCGCAAGTAAAGGGCGACGCGGCTAAGGATGGGCTGGTGCAATAGAGACTTACCCCTCGGTGGCGAGGGGATTTATTTTGCTTGAGGCGAGCATGAGCGAAAAGGATCGTTTCATAGCCCTTTTGCAGGAAGGCTTGCGAGCTCAGGGGATAACGCTTCCCTGTAGCGCTTTAGAGGGTTTGTGGCGCCACTTCGTTCTCGTCCGGGAGTGGAATCGGCGCTGTAATCTCACCGCGGTGGACGAACTCGAGAAGGCAGCCGCGCTTCACTATTTGGATTCCCTGGCTCCCTTGTCTTTCTTCTCCCCTCCTGAGGGTCCTTGTCTGGATGTGGGGAGTGGGGCAGGTTTCCCCGGGGTACCCCTGGCAGTAGCCCTGCCCCGGGTATCCTTCGTTTTGATGGAGGCTACCCGCAAAAAAGCGGACTTCCTCTCGCTGGTGGTGCGCGATCTTTCCTTGACCAATTGCCGGGTGGTTTGGGGCCGGGCGGAGGAATACGGAGCTCGTTCGGAGTACCGGGAGCGATTTGACTGGGTGTTGGCTCGGGCGGTAGCTCCCATGGCGCAATTGCTGGAGTACACCCTTCCTTTCGCCGCTCTGGGGGGAGGGGTGCTGGCCTACAAGGGGCCTCGCGCTGAAGAGGAAGTGGCTCAGGCCAGCGCCGCCCTCTCCCTGTTGGGTGGAAAGGTGGAGGAGGTGCGTTCCTACGCTTTGCCAGGTGGAATTCGACGGGTTCTGGTGTGGATACGCAAGGTGGCCCCCACTCCAGAACGCTATCCTCGGAGCTCGGCCCAGGTGCGGAAACGCCCCCTGGGTCCTTTGCCGGCAGGAAGGAAATGGCGCGAGAATTGTTGAATACATGAGACGGGGCGGGTTATGAGGATGGCAAAGGTAATTGCTGTGGCCAACCAGAAGGGTGGAGTAGCCAAAACCACCACGGTGATCAACCTGGGAGCTTCTCTGGCCTTGCTGGGACAGAAGGTGCTGGTGGTAGACATCGATCCTCAGGGGAACGCTACCAGTGGTCTGGGCATTTCCCCTTTTAAGCTGCGGCGGACCATTTATCAGGTTTTGCTGGGAGAAGCCACGGCAGAGGATCTGGTACTTCCCTGCCCCTCGGTACCTGGGCTGGGGCTTTTGCCGTCCAACATTGAGTTGGCGGGGGCGGAGGTAGAGTTGGTGGGAGTACCGGAGCGCGAGACTTTGTTGCGCCGAGCTCTGACGCCTCTGCTGCCTAAGTACCAATTTGTTCTAATTGATTGCCCTCCTTCTCTGGGGGTTCTCACGCTCAACGCTCTGGTAGCGGCCCACGGAGTGCTCATCCCCATCCAATGCGAGTATTATGCTCTTGAGGGGCTGGGGCATCTATTGAACACCATCCAATTAGTCAAGAGGCGTCTTAACCCCGGGCTGAAGCTGGAGGGGATATTGCTGACCATGTTCGACGGCCGCACCAATCTCTCCATCCAGGTGGCGGAAGAGGTTAAGAAGCATTTTCGGGGCCAGGTGTACCGGACCGTGATTCCCCGCAACGTCCGGCTAGGCGAAGCGCCTAGCCACGGCAAACCCGCAGCCATATACGATCCCCGTAGCAGGGGAGCGGAAGTCTATTTCGAGCTGGCCCGGGAGGTGATGAGTCGTGCCCAAAGCTAGGGGGTTGGGGAAGGGGTTAGACGCCCTCATTCCGCCGATCACCGTTTCCGGTGAGGAAGTGCGCCAAATTTCCCTGGAAGCGATTAAGCCAAATCCTCGCCAGGCGCGCCGCGAATGGGACGAGGAGGAATTGCGCTCTCTGGCTACCTCCATCGCCGAGTACGGTCTCCTGCATCCGGTAGTGGTGCGGCCGCTAGGTGAGGGCTATGAATTGGTGGCGGGAGAGCGCCGCTGGCGGGCTTGCCGCTTATTGGGCTGGGAGACCATCCCCGCCCTGGTGCGCTCCTATGACGATTTAAGCACCGCTTGCGCCTTGCTGGTGGAAAACCTGCACCGGCAGGAGCTTAACCCACTGGAAGAAGCGGACGCTTATCGCCGGCTGATCGAGGAGTTCGGGCTCACGCAGGAGGAGGTGGCCCGCCGGGTGGGTAAAAGCAGAGTGGCGGTCACTAACACTTTGCGCTTGCTCAACCTCCCCCCCCGGGTGCTCCAGTTTTTGCGCCAAGGGCAATTGACGGCCGGCCACGCCCGCGCGTTATTGGCTTTGCCGGAAGTGGAGCAAGAGCTCTTTGCCACCAGGGCGGTGCAGCGGGGGATGTCGGTGCGAGCGCTGGAACAGGCCATCCGGCGTCGTCTCCGGCCTTCGGATCCCGCCCCCGAGGGGAGGGGTTCTGGGGAAGGTTTCACGAGAAACTTGGCGGTGAAACACAAACCGGTCTCAGACGATCTAGCGCGGGGTTTGATCATGGGCCTGCTCCTGGGAGGGGGGCATTTCGGCGGAGACGGGCGTCAAGCCCAGGTGACTCTGCGGATGCACGGGAAACACGAGCTTCTCTTTCGCTGGTTGGTGGAGCAAGTTCCTGGTTCCCGTCTTTACGGCCCCTATTCCCACGCCGGCCGCTTCTATTACCAATGGATGGTGCGCGGTAAGGATCTGCAAGCGCTCTTGGAGCGCCTCGATATGGAGCTTTGGTCGGCGCTGGATCCCCCCTCTTATCAACAGCTGTGCGCGATGCGGGAAAAATATCGGGTTTAAACCAAGCGGTAGAAGGTGAGTAGCGAGTGGTAGAGTTGTGGTTAGCTTACGGCCCTTACCTGTGCGGTGCGCTGGCCTTAATGGTCGTCTGGTCCCTGTTTTTCTCCTGGCGGTGTAGCCGCCGGCTGCAGTTGCTGCTGCGCTTGCAGCAGCAACTCGATCAAACCGATGAGCCCGGGGCGGCGGCCCGTTTTGCCGCTGTAAACCGGGAGTTGCAGAGCATCCGCAAGTTCCTGGAAGAATTGGCCCAGCGGCAGGAGGAGACCGCTCGGGAACTGCGCCGGTGCGTGCGTACCCCTGTGCTCAAGCGTTACAACGCTTTCCCCGATGTGGGCGGGGAGTTAAGTTTCAGCGCCACGCTGCTGGATGGCGAGGGTAGCGGTTTTATTTTAACGGGGCTTTACGGTCGCCGGGAGACGCGGGTTTACGCTAAAGAGATTAAGGGAGGGGCAGCGCGAGCCAGACTAGCACAAGAAGAAGAGGAAGTGCTGGCTTCCTCCAGCCAAAGGGGTGATTGAATTGTTCACCGATCGAGTGGATGCGGGCCGGCGCTTGGCCGAGCGGCTCAGAGGCAGGGAATATCCCCAGGGCTTGGTGCTGGGCATACCCCGGGGCGGTGTGGTGGTGGGAGCTGAAATCGCGCGGGAATTGAACTTGCCTTTGGATGTGATTATCCCTCGCAAAATCGGTGCTCCCGGCAATCCGGAACTGGCTATTGGGGCTGTGACTCAAGACGGTGTACCCATCTTTAACGAGGCTTTGGTGCGCCAGCTGGGGGTGACAGAAGCGGAGAGGGAGCGGTTGGTGCAGGAGGCGCTGGCGGAAGTAAAAAGGCGCTTGCAGCGCTACCGGGCTTCCCTCCCACCGATTTCCTGGCGCGGGCGCACGATTATTCTGACCGATGACGGCATAGCCACCGGTTTCACCGTGCTGGCGGCGTTGCGCTCGCTCCGCCGTGCCGGCCCGCGGGAGATTATCCTGGCAGTTCCCGTGGCTCCGCCCGACACTCTGGCTTCCCTCCGCCCAGAGGTGGACGAGCTGGTATGTCTTTACGCTCCGGAACTATTTATGGCTGTGGGGCAGTTTTACGAGGATTTTCCCCAGACCACGGACGAAGAAGTAATCGCTCTGCTAGAAGAGCTCGGTCCCCGAGCGTAAATCGCTTTTTCAAGCTCTCCCCGCCCGGCCTTGGCAGGGAAAGGACGGTTCACACGGAGGCGATTAGCTTTAGGGACTGAGGGTGATCGATGGCTTGCAGCAAGGCTTGAGCGATCACTTGTGCCTGTCGCATCACCAGGTTGAGGCGGGTGTTTTGCAGCACCAGGTACTCTAGAAATCCTCCCACATTGACCACTCCCGTGATGTGGAGATCCCCGACTGGGGGCAGGTTCTTTTTCACTCCTGCGCCGGGGAGTAGAGGACCTGTCCCCACGTTAATGTAACCCACGCTTTCGCTGTTACCCAGCGAAGCGTCCACCGCTAAAACAAAGGGTCGATGGTGACAAGCACGAATCTCTTTTAGCTTGTCGGGCAGATTGGCGGCATGCACCGGTTCAGCCAGGGTGCCATACACATGATAGGGAGAGGTTCTGGCTGCCTCCACCTGGCTGCCCACCAGTGGCCCCAGGGCATCGCCGGTAGAACGATCAGTGCCCAAACAAAGCAAAACCAGGGAGCTGCCGCTTTGGAGCTCGGGTTGAAGGTGAGCGCCTAGTTCTGCGGCTATCCGGTTAACGGCCTCTGGATGATGGTAAGGGATGCGAAAGCGCACTGGCATTGTGCCGACTTGCTGGCAGCTAGGCAAGTGGTCCTCTCGCACCTGCGGTTCACCTCCCCTTTCCATTATGACCAGTTTTTTTTCTTTCATACGCCCCGGGCGGCAGGAGGAACTATGCCTCAGGTTAACGAAACCAGTTAAGCAAAGGGACGAATGGAGCGGCGGGTATGAATTGGTTCGATGTTTTACTGTTGCTGGTAATAGTTGTGAGCGCCTGGAGCGGCTGGAGGCGAGGGTTAATCCTCGGCCTTTTGCGCTTGGCGGCGCTTGTAATTGGGTATATGGCGGCCACTCGTTACACTGCCCCTTTGGCCGAGTTTCTGGATCGCAACTGGCATTGCTCCGCCAAACTGGCGCAGTTATTGCTCCCCTACTTGGCGAAAAATCTGGGTCCGGCGGTGGCGGAGGTGATGGCCCATCAGCTGGCGGCGATGCTTCTGGGGGGAATATGCTTTCTGGCTCTCTTGTTGCTTGCTGCCAGGGTTTTTCTTTTCACCGCCACCGTCTTCACGAGCTTGGTGCGGCCCCTGGCCTTCCCCTTGATCGACCGGTTGGCAGGGCTGGGGCTGGGGTTGTTGGTAGGATTCCTGTTCAGCGCCGTGCTCTTTCTGCTGGCTCAGAAGGTCGCCGCGGTCTCTTTACCCCCGGGAACTCCTAACCCGCTGGCGCCGCTGTTGGCTACCAGCCGCCTGGCCCCTTACTTTAAGGAGTTTTGGCAGTTAGCCAAAGTTTTAGCTCCGGCGCTGCGCCGGGAGGACCAGCTCTTATGGTGAAGCTGGAGGTAGGGATGCGGGTGCGCTTGAAAAAGCCTCACCCCTGCGGCAGCGATACTTGGGAAGTGCTGCGTACCGGCGTGGATGTGCGTCTGCGCTGCTGCGGCTGCGGGCGCGTGGTGCTTTGGCCCCGGGAGAAGCTGTTGCGGTCCCTGCGCTCGTTGCCGGAGCGCGGGGGTGGTGGAAACCGGGCGGACTAGCTGCCGGCGTTCACGGGGCAGCGCGCTTTGCGAGAAGCTGCCGGGAAAGCCCACCTTTTTAATGGTGGGAGGAGGTCACGCGGGCCGCCACGCTTTGCTGCGCCGGGCGGCTCCTGGGGAGGACGGGCGCAGGAGTCTGAAGCTCAGCGAACCCGCTCAGGATGTTGTCTTGCCCCTATCTGATGGTTATGGTAATATAACAACGGCTTCCCTGCTCCAACGTGGGGTTGGAGCCGCTAAGACCGAGGGGAGGTGAAGGAATGCCGGATTACGAAACCATGTACATCGTCCGCCCGCAACTGGAGGAAGAGGCCGTCGAGGCTGTGGTGGAGAAATTTAAGAAGATCGTGGAAGAGAAGGGCGGCACGGTGGTAAACGTGGATCGCTGGGGGAAGCGGAGGCTGGCCTATCCCATCGACAAGGAACGGGAAGGCTATTATGTGGTCATGGCCTTTCAAGCCGAGTCGCCGGTGGTGAATGAGCTCGACCGGGTCTTTAAAATAACCGGCGATGTTCTCCGCCATATTGTGGTCCGCAAGGGCGCTTAGGAGGTTCAGGCTTTGTTAAACCGGGTCATTCTGATCGGTCGGTTGGTGCGTGATCCCGAGCTGCGTTATACTTCGTCGGGCACGCCGGTGGGGGGGTTCACCGTAGCGGTGGACCGCCCGGGAAGTAGCCGGCAAGCCCAGCGCCAGACGGACTTTATTGACGTGGTGGTATGGTCCAATCTGGCCGAGATCTGTCATCGCAACCTGACCAAAGGGCGCCTGGTGGCGGTGGAAGGGCGGTTGCAAATCCGCTCTTACGACGACAGTCAAGGGATAAGGCGGCGCGCCGCTGAAGTGGTGGCGGATAACGTTCGCTTTCTGGACCGCCCCCGAGCGGACGCGGAGAAGGAGGCGCCCTCCGGGACGGGCCAGGATGACCTGGGTCTGGGGGAAGTAGTGGATTTTTCTGACGACGATGGAGACATTCCGTTTTAGTTTGGAGGAGGAGCAGAGGTGAAAAAGGAACGGCGCTCGCGCCGAAAGAAGCGCATTTGCAGCTTCTGCGTGGAAAAGATAGAGCACATCGACTATAAGGACGTTAATCGCTTGAAAAAGTTCGTCTCGGATCGGGGTAAGATCCTGCCCCGCCGCGTGACAGGCAATTGCGCGCGGCACCAACGGATGCTCACGGTGGCCATTAAGCGAGCTCGGATCATGGCCCTTTTGCCCTTCGTGAGCGATTAAGCACGGTGGATGACCGGTATAGGTGCTGTTCTCTGGGGACCTGCTGCGGGGTGGGAAGGCACCCCGCTTTTTGCTGAGGGGGGATGCGAATGCGCGTGGTTTTGCTTCAGGACGTGCCCTCGCTGGGCAAGGCGGGGACGGTGGTTACGGTGGCGGAGGGGTACGCCCGCAACTATCTGATCCCTCGACGCCTGGCAGAGCCGGTGGACGATAAGCGGCTGGCGGAGATCAAGCGCCGGGAGGAGCAGAAAGCCCAAGCCAAGGCGGCGCGGTTGGAGGCAGCCAAGCGACTGGCTCAGCAGCTGGCCACCACTACCCTCACCTTGAAAGCGCGGGCCGGAGAGGGCGGCAAACTGTTCGGCGCGGTCACCGCCAAAGAGATCGCTGCCGCGCTGGCGCGGAACCTGAACTTGCAGGTGGACAAAAAGCAAGTGCTGCTAGCCAGCCCAATCAAGGAGCTCGGAGAATATACGGTGGAGGTCCGGCTGGCGGCCGGGGTGGTGGGGAAGATCAAGGTAGCCGTGGAGCAGGAGTGAAGGGGTGAGTTAGTTGGCCCAACTCCCGCAGAGCGTTTCGGCCGAGCAGGCACTTTTGGGAGCTGTGTTCTTGGCCCCGGAGGTGCTGGAAGAGGTGCAGGAACTGGTGCGCCCGGAAGATTTTTACGAGGGAGCGCACCGGGTGATATACGAAGCGCTGCTGGACCTCCAGGACGAAGGTCAACCTATCGACCTGATCACCGTAACCGAGCACCTGCGCCAGAAGGGGCGCTTGGATGAGGCTGGGGGTGTGGCCTACGTGGCCAGTTTGGTGGACATGGTGCCCACCGCTGCCCACGCTGAGCATTACGCCCGTCTGGTGCGGGACAAAGCCCTGCTTCGGGGCTTAATCCAGGTGGCTACGCGGATAAGGGATATAGGCATGGAGGAAGCCCGTGACGCTCGCCAGCTCTTAGTGGAGGCGGAGTCCTGGCTGGCCGATCTCTCGGCCAGCGAGTTGGGTTCCTCTTTTCTCACCCTGGGAGAGGTGCTGGAGGCGGTGCTGGCGCGGCTGGAAGAGGCCTTTCGCTACCGGGGTAAAATGCTAGGTCTGCCCACCGGTTTTGAAGAGCTGGACGGGTTACTCTCGGGGCTTTGGCCTCAGGACCTAATCATTCTGGCTTCTCGCCCGGGCATGGGCAAGACCAGCCTGGCTCTCTCGCTCAGTCTGAACGTGGCGCGGGAAGTGAGTCTTCCGGTGGGTTTCTTCAGCCTGGAAATGTCTCGGGAGCAATTGATTCAACGGCTCCTGGCGGCGGAGGCGCGGGTGGATCACCGGCGGGTGCGAACGGCCGAGTTCAGCGACGACGACTGGGTGCGCCTTTCCCAAGCGGCGGCGCAGTTGGCCCCCTTGCCCCTGTACATTGATGACACTCCGGGGCTTTCGGTGCGCGACTTGCGCGCCCGGGCTCGCCGTCTCAAGGCTCAGGCCGGTGGTCTGGGGTTGCTGGTGGTAGACTATTTGCAGTTGGTGCATTCTCCCCGCCGCTCGGAGAATCGCCAGCAGGAGATAGCTTATGTTTCCCGGAGCCTGAAGCACCTGGCGAAGGAGCTCAACTGCCCGGTGCTGGCCTTGAGTCAATTGAGCCGGGCCACTGAGAGCCGCCAGGATAAAAGGCCGCAACTCTCCGACCTGCGGGAGAGCGGCAGCCTGGAACAGGATGCGGACGTGGTCATGTTTATCTACCGCGAGGATTACTACCGGGAAGAGGCAGAAAAACCTGGCGTGGCCGAAGTGATTGTGGCCAAGCAGCGTAACGGCCCCACGGGCACGGCGGAACTGGCTTTTCTGCGAGAGTTCACCTGTTTTGTCACCCTGGCCAAGGATTTCGATTTTTAAATGGGCTCGGACGGTGAGAGGGGAAGAAATGGTTCAAAAGGATTACGATGTCTTGATCGTGGGGGCAGGCCCGGCGGGGATATTTACGGCGCTGGAGCTGGTGCGGCGGCAGTCCGGGCTCCGCGTGGCTCTGCTCGATAAAGGCCCGGAGTTGGGGCAGCGTTTTTGCCCGGCTCACGCCAAGGGAGATTTTTGCCGCCATTGCCCCACTTGCTCCATCATGTGCGGCTGGGGCGGGGCCGGCGCCTTTAGCGATGGTAAACTCACCCTTTCCCCGGAAGTTGGGGGGGTGTTGGAGGAGTACCTGGGGCGGGACCGCCTGGAAGAGTTAATCGATTACGTGGATAGTATTTATCGGGAGTTTGGCGCCCCGGATGAAATTTACGGGTTGGGGAAAGAGCCCGCGTACGAAGAGGTCATGCGCCGGGCCGTGTTTGCCGGGCTAAGAGTGGTGCACCTCCCTATCCGCCACCTGGGGACGGGGCGGTGCGCTGAGGTCTTGACCCGTATGCGCGAATATCTACAGGATCGGGTAGAGATCCGGATGAAGAGCGAAGTCAAGGCCCTTTTGACCCAACGGCGCCGCGCACGAGGAGTCAGGTTGGCGGACGGTAGCACTTTAACCGCGCGCTGGGTGGTGGTGGCGCCGGGGCGAGAGGGCTCCAACTGGCTGCGGCACGAAGCCAAGCGCCTCAAGCTCAATATGGTGGTCAACCCCGTCGATATAGGCGTGCGGGTGGAAGTGCCGGCGGTGGTTATGGAGCCGCTGACACGCCTCTTTTACGAGTTTAAATGCATCTACTACTCCCGCACTTTTGAGGATAAGGTGCGGACTTTCTGCATGAATCCTTACGGCGAAGTGGTGGTAGAGAACGCCGACGGAGTGATAACCGTCAACGGGCACGCTCACGCTTACCGCAAGACGGAGAACACCAATTTCGCCGTGTTGGTTAGCAAGAGCTTCACCGAACCTTTCAAGGAGCCAATCGCCTACGGGCGTCATGTGGCCAGCTTGGCCAACCTTCTGAGCAATGGCGTTATCGTCCAGCGGGTGGGAGATTTGCTGGCTGGCCGGCGCAGCACCCCGGAACGCTTGGCCAAGGGCTTGGTGCGCCCCACCCTCACGCTGGCCACCCCGGGGGATCTGAGCCTGGTGCTGCCTTACCGTCACCTGGTGGGGATCATGGAGATGCTGGAGGCCCTGGATAAGCTGGCACCGGGTGTGTTTTCGCGGGACACCCTGCTTTACGGAGCGGAGGTTAAATTTTATTCTTCCCGTCTGGAGCTAACTCCGCGTCTAGAAACGCAAATTAAGGGTCTATTCGCTATCGGTGACGGCGCCGGGGTCACCAGGGGTCTGGTTCAGGCTTCGGCTTCTGGGGTGGCGGTGGCGCGAGAGATATTGCAACGTTTGGGAGGTGAATGATTTTGGCCACAGTGGCTCTGGTGGGTGTGCAATGGGGCGACGAGGGCAAGGGCAAGGTGACCGACTTTTTGGCCGCCCGCGCCGATCTGGTGGTGCGCTACCAGGGAGGCAATAACGCCGGCCACACGGTGGTGGTGGGGGAAGAAGAGTTCCGCCTCCACCTCCTGCCCTCGGGCATTCTTTACCCGGATAAAACTTGCATTATTGGTAATGGAGTGGTGATCGATCCGGCGGTGCTCTTCGAGGAGATCGAAGCGTTAACCCGGCGCGGTTTCACTTTGGCGCGCTTGCTGGTAAGCGAGCGCGCCCACCTTATTCTTCCTTACCACCGCTTGCTGGACGCCGCCGAGGAGGAACGGCGCGGCCGGGGGCAGATAGGCACCACCCGTCGCGGCATCGGCCCGGCCTATACCGATAAAGCGGCCCGCACCGGTCTGCGGGTGATCGATCTTTTAAGCGAGGATTTCCCCCACCTTCTGGCTGAGGCGGTAGATTATAAGAACCAGCTTTTGAGCAAGGTTTACGGCAAAGAGGGGGTAAAGTACGAGGAGGTTTATCGGGAGTATCAGGGTTACGCCGAGCGCTTACGCCCCTACGTGACCGATACCAGCCTGGTTCTGAGCCAAAGTCTGGCTGAGGGCCGTCACGTGCTATTCGAAGGGGCGCAGGGTACTCTGTTGGATCTCGACCACGGCACTTATCCTTTCGTCACCTCCTCCTACCCCACGGCCGGAGGGGTGTGCATCGGCGCGGGCGTGGGGCCGCGAGCCATCGATTACGTGCTGGGGGTGGCCAAGGCTTACACTACCCGGGTGGGCGAGGGCCCTTTTCCCACTGAACTACCTGGGGAGCTCGGCCGGGAAATCAGAGAGAGAGGGCGGGAGTTCGGCACCACCACCGGCCGTCCCCGGCGCTGCGGCTGGTTCGACGCGGTTATCGTGCGCCACGCCGCTCGAGTCAACGGCCTTTCCCACCTCTGCTTGACTAAATTGGATGTGCTCACCGGGGTTGCCCCATTGAAACTGTGCTACGGTTACCGCTACCGGGGGGAAGAGATCCGCGAGTTCCCGGCCAGCCTTTCGGTGTTGCGCTCTTGCCAGCCCTTGTACGAGGAGATCCCCGGTTGGACGGAAGACGTGAGCCAGGTGCGCCGGCTGGAGGACCTGCCCTATAACGCGCGTCGCTACGTGGAAAAAATTGAGGAACTCACCGGGGTGCCGGTAGCCCTGATAGGAGTGGGAGTGCGGCGGGAGCAGATGATTATCTGCCACTCCCTTTTTTCCTGAGCTTACGAAATATAAGGCTCCAGGGAGTTTTTCTCAGGTTTGCTTATTAGCTCTTGACGCGAAACGCGCCCCTGGAGGGCGTACAATTTCAGTAGGTGACGGAGGAGGTTAATGAAGGAGGAGACCTCGCCCCTCACGGACAATTTTCATGGACTGAAAGGAGGAGCGAGGTCTCATGCACAGTCAACCTATTTCAGACATTCAACCTCTCGCGGACCTAATCCTTCTTCTGGGGGAGAAAGTTAGCAAACTAATTACCGAATGCCGCGACTTCTACAAGCTCGAAGAAGAAGTGCACAAGCTCTCTCAAGAAGCTTGCGTGAAGATCTTCGCCTGGGCCCTCGAGGAAATAGACACCTGGCTCGTGAACGCCCGGGACAAGCGCACCTGGAAAGTGATAGGCTTCCGGGAAAGAACCGTAGTTAGCAGCTTTGGGGAATTCAAAGTAAAAAGGCGGCTTTACAGGAACAAAAAGACGGGAGAGGCCAGGTTTCTTCTTGACGAGGTTCTGGGCTGGCAGGAGAGGTCTAGATGCACGCCGCGTTTGAAGGAGATGGCGGTGAAGCTTGGGAGCGAAGTACCCTTCAGGCGGGCAGCGGAAATTCTCGGTTATTTTGTCCCTGGGATAAGCGCCATGGCGGTGTGGCAGGCCGTGCAGGAAGTAGGAGAAGCACTCAGGCAGGAGGGAGAGTCCAGGAGAGAAGCCGTTTTTGAGAAGGGAGAGACACCCGGAGGTAAAGAGAAGACCTCCAGGCTTTACATAGAGGCCGACGGGGTGGTGGTAAGGCTTCAAAGGAGCGGAGAGAAAAGGAAAGAGGTCAAACTCTTCGTAGCTTACACAGGCAAAGAAGCGATTGGGGGTGGCCGGAAGGCTTTAAAGGACAAGCTGGTAACGAGCGGTGTAGGCGAAGGGGAGAGGATGTGGGAGGAAGTTTACTCTGGGGTAGCGAGCCGGTGGGACATGGGTCAGGTGAAGGAGATATACCTTGGGAGTGACGGGGCGGAGTGGGCCAAGCAGGGGGTAGATTACTTCCCCGGGGCAGTGCACGTTTTGGACCCTTACCATTTGAACCGGCGGCTTATAGAGGCTTTTTGGCACGATGAGGAGGCCTATAGTGGGATCAGGCAGGCCATTTATCTGGGGGACCGGGAGAAGGTAGAAGAGATTTTGGGAGGAGTAGCAAGGAGAGTTCGCGGGGCTAAGAGGAGGAGAATAGAGAAGCTCTGGCAGTATCTCAAGGAGAACTGGTCGGGGATAGTTACCTCTTCTGCTGCGGAGCATCTGGGGGCCATAGAGGGGCAGGTACAGCACAACGTGGCGCGGCGGATGAAGAGGTTGGGAGCCAGCTGGACGGAGGCAGGAGCAGACAGGATGGCGCGGGTTTTGGCTGCTCGAGCCAACGGGGTGCTCGGGAGGCACACTTCTCGTTGGCCGGTACTGCTGGCCAGGCAAGAACATTTGGCTCAGGCGGTGCGGTTGGAGGTAAAGCGGAAGATAGAGGAGGCGGGGAGTTGGCATAAAGCTGGGTTGCCGGCATTGAGAGGACCCTCTGCCGGAGCTCCATGGGTGAAGCATGTGTTGCGGGAACTAAGCCGGCCTAGCCTCAGTAGTTTGATCCCTTAATGGCGCAGGTACCGGGACTATCCTGGCGGCGAGGTTTCCATGAAGAGAAGTTTTCTCCCGAACCACCTACTAACTCTTGACGCGCACGAACCACCTACTAACTCTTGACGCGAACGCGCCCCTGGGTTTGGTTGACATCACTTCGGTATGGGAGATATAATAATTTTATTAGGGAGCGCCGGGGCGCAGCCTCCGCGTTGCTCGAGGTTGGAAGCGGAGGGAGGGAAAACATGGCAGAGGTCAGGGTAGGTAAGAACGAGAGCTTGGACAGTGCCCTGCGCCGGTTTAAGCGTTTGTGCCAGAAAGCGGGCATTCTTGCTGAGGCCCGGCGCCGCGAATACTACGAGAAACCAAGCACTCGGCGCAAAAAGAAGACAGAAGCCGCCCGTAAGCGCCGCTCCCGCTAAGCCCTTCCTAAAAGCTGCAGACGTAAAAAACCCCCCTGCGACATAGAGTTTCGTAGGGGGGTTTTAGATGGGTTGGCGAGAAACCCAAGAGCGACTCCGCCGCAGGCTGGCTGTGGCGCTAGACTTGCCCGGAGAAATTGTTCTCAACCTTCCTAAAGTGGTTTTGATTGGTAATTTCCAGGTCTTTATCGAAAACTATCGGGGGCTCTTGCTTTACCAGGCGGAAACGGTGCGAGTCCTGGTGGAGACGGGCGAGCTCATTATTCGCGGTAACGATCTGGTGCTCCGCCGCATTCTCGCTGAGGAGCTCCTGGTCGAGGGGCGAATCCAGAGCATCGAATTCAGCTGATCCCCCGGGGGAGGTAGCAGACGTGCGGCGCTGGCGCTACTGGCGGGGTTACGTGCTGCTGAAGCTGGAAGGCAAGAAAATTGAGCGTTTCCTCAACATGGCTCTCTCCCGGGGTATAAAGTTTTGGGATGTGCGTTACCTGGGAGAGAACCGGGTGTTGTTACGGGTGCGCTGGGGAGCAGTGCGAGCTCTTCGTCACATCTCTCGCCTCACCTCCACCCGCCTTTCCGTGCAGGACAAGATGGGATTACCTTTCTGGCTAAGCCGCTGGCGGCGGCGTCGGGTTTTGGTGGGAGGGGCCATTCTCTTTTTGGTCGCCGTCTATCTCTTTTCCCTGGGTGTCTGGCGCGTGACGGTCACCGGCACCCGGGTCTTGGACTCCCGGGAGGTGCTTCAGGCTGCCGCCGCCGCAGGGCTCAAGCCGGGTACTCTTAGGTTCCGGGTGCGGGAGCAGGAGGTGGAGCGCCGACTGAGAGAGGAGTTTCCTCAATTAGCCTGGGTGGGGGTGGAAATCCGTGGCACTCAGGCTATCATTAAAGTGGCGGAGAAGAAACTTCCCATGCTCACTACCACTCCGGCCCATTTGGTGGCTGCCAAGGCGGGCTTGATCCGACAGCTCCTCGTGCTCGAGGGCACTCCTCGGGTCAAAGAAGGGGATACCGTGGTGCCGGGGCAGTTGCTCATCGCAGGAGAAGAGTTGGTGACCGAGCCGGGATCGAACGCGCCTCGCCCGGTGTACGTGCGAGCTCAGGGGATTGTCCGCGCCTGTGTTTGGTACCAGGGCTACGGTGAAGCCCGGTTGCGGGAGCAGGAAGAGCGCTTCACCGGGCGGCGAGCTCGGGCGCTGGCCTTCGTCTGGGGCCAACGCCGGTGGCAGGTCTGCGGACCAAAAACCGCCCCTTTCGCTTCCTACCGTGTAGAAGAGGGGCAACACCGAGTCGCTATAGGGAGGAATTTCTCCCTTCCCGTGGTAGTTGAAAAAAAGATATATTATGAGTGTGAGACTCGTGAACTCCAGCGCACCCGGGAGGAGGCTCGAGTCCTGGCTGAAGAGCGAGCTCGCGAGAAGCTGCGCTTGCTCCTGCCGGAAGGAGCTCGGGTGCTGTCCGAGCAGGTGGAGGAGGTTCGGGGACCAGGGGAAGAGGAATTGGTCCGGGTGAACCTCAAGTGGGAGGCTGAGGAAGACATTGGTAAAGTGCAAGAATTTTCACCGGAGGGAGGCGCCGCAGGGCAAGTAAATGGAAGAAATCAGGATCCCCGTGGAGGATCAACGGGTGGCCATGGAGATTCTGGGCCGCTTCGACGAGCACCTGAAGGCCATTGAGCGGGCTACGGGAGTGCAACTGCTGCTGCGGGGAGGAGAGTTTATTTTGCGGGGCGAGCCACGGCAGGTTCGGGAAGGAAAGGAAGTCTTGCAGCGCTTGCGCGAAACCTACCGCGTGCAGGGGGTTATAACCCTGCACGAAGTCAACCAGGCCATACGCGCGGCCAAGGGAAGTGTCCGAGAGCGGGAAGCCGAAGCAGGGGACGAGATCCTGCTAACCACGCCGCGGGGGAAACAGGTGCGTCCCAAGACTCCAGGGCAGAAGAACTATGTGGACGCCATTAAGCGCTATGACATCACCTTTGCCATCGGCCCGGCCGGCACGGGTAAAACGTATCTGGCGGTGGTGATGGCGGTGGTGTGGTTGCGGCAACGGCGCATAAGCCGCATCATCCTGACGCGACCGGCGGTGGAGGCGGGCGAGCGTTTGGGGTTCTTGCCGGGTAGCCTGGAAGAGAAGGTCGATCCTTATCTGCGCCCTCTCTATGACAGTCTCTACGATGTTTTAGGGGTGGAAAATACCGAGCGCTACCTGGAGAAGCGCATTATCGAAATAGCTCCTTTGGCCTACATGCGGGGGAGGACGCTAGAGGACGCCTTCATCATACTGGACGAGGCCCAGAACACCACCCCGGAGCAAATGAAAATGTTTCTCACGCGGTTGGGTTTTGGGTCCAGGGCGGTGATAACCGGCGACATTACTCAGATAGACCTGCCGCGGGGCCAGGAATCGGGTTTGGTGGTGGCTCAACGCATTCTCCACGGCATTGAAGGCATAGCTTTTCAATTTCTCACTGGAGAAGATACCATTCGCCACCCGCTGGTTATGGAGATCATCCGCGCTTACGAGCGGGTGGAAGCGGAAGAGGCTAAGACCAAGGAGTGAACCATAGTGGGAAGCAGGGGATTCTGGAAGCAGTTGCTGAAGGAGCCGAGAACTAAGCGGGTGGGCGCGGCTCTGTTTTTATTTTTGTGCCTGACCCTGCTCACTGCTTTCCAGTTTTTCCCGGAGGGAACCGACCTGGAAGTGGGGCAGGTGGCTCCCCGGACCATCAAAGCGCCCCGATCGGCGGTGTTTGAGGACAAGATCCGTACGGAGGAGTTGCGCCGGGAAGCCCAGGCTAAGGTGCCCAAGGTTTACGATATCGATCCCAAAGTGCTGGAGTCCATCCGCAAAGACATAAGGGAGAGCATCGAAGCGGTCATAGCTGCTTCCAAGGCGCCGTTGCCCAATGAGGCAGCCCGCATCGCGCTGCTTAAATCTTCGCTTTCCTTCCCCGTTTCCGATGAATTGGCGCGTTCGCTGCTGGGCCTATCGGAAAACCGCCTACGGCAATTGGGTAGTTACCTAGATAGCCTGGTAACCCAGGTGATGGTTCGGGGGGTAAAGCAGGAAGACCTGCAGTCCACCAAGGAGCAACTCCGCGAAAAAATTAAGTTGCTAGCCTTGGACCCCACCGAGGAGCGCTTCGCCTTGCTGCTAATCCAGCACACCCTCCGGCCCAACTCTTTTTATAACCCGGTGCAGACGGAAATGTTGCAGCAACAGGCTCGCGAGGCGGTGCCACCGGTGATGGTAACCATACGGCCGGGGGAGAAGATCATCGGCGAAGGGGAAGTGGTGACTCCGGAGCACATCGCCAAGCTCAAAGCGGTGGGCCTCTATCATTCCCGTCCCTCCTTCGGCACGCTGGTTGGTATCGGCCTGGTGATGGGCCTGCTGGTCTATGTGTTTTTCTACTACATAAGGCAGCAGCACCCCTATGTTTACCAGGATGGCAACCAGCTCCTGTTGATAAGTTTGATTATTGTGGGAGTGTTGCTACTGGCCAAGTTTATTCTGGCGGTAGATATAAAGCAGTGGCCCAACTTGAACCGCCAGATGGGCTATGCTGTGCCAGTGGCGGTGGTGGGAATGCTGCTGGCCACCCTGGTTAATTCGCGTTTGGCGGTGGTGGCGGTGGCCATTACCGCTCTGGTCTCGGGTATGCTGGCGGGCAACCAGCTGCGCTTCGCGCTGGCCGGTATGATCACCGGTTTAGCGGGCGCTTACGGAGTGGCCAAGTTGCACCGTCGGCGTGATCTGGTGCGGGCTGGCTTCTTAGTAGGACTAACAAGCACCGGAGTCAATTGGGGATTGGAGTTAGCCTCCCACGTGCCCCTAGCTTTATGGGCCCCCGCTGGTTTGGCGTTGGGAGTTTTAAACGGCTTGCTCAGCACCATTCTCACTAACGGGGCTTTGCCGGTTCTGGAACACCTGGGTGGCATAACCTCGCCGGTGCGTTTGCTCGAGCTCACCTCTCCTAGCGAGCCCCTATTGAAACGGCTGGCTTGGGAGGCTCCGGGCACTTATCACCACAGTGTCATGGTAGCGAATCTGGGAGAAGCGGCGGCCGAGGCTATCGGGGCTGATGTGCTAACTGTGAGGGCTGGTGCCTATTACCATGACATAGGCAAACTACGGCGCCCTTCCTTTTTCGCCGAAAACCTTCTGGGTAACGATAATCCTCACGACCGCTTGGCTCCCAGCTTATCCACGCTGATCATCACTTCCCACGTCCGGGACGGGGTGGAAATGGCGCGAGAATACAAACTGCCGGAAAGGGTGATCGAGATTATCGAGCAGCACCACGGTACCAGTCTGGTCAGCTGTTTCTACCAGAAAGCGTTGCAGGCGGAGCAGAAGGGGATTCACGAGACCGATTTCCGCTACCCCGGTCCCAAGCCCCAGACACGGGAGGCGGCCATTGTCATGTTAGCGGACTCGGTGGAGGCAGCCGTGCGGGCTATGAACCAATCTCCCCCGGGCCAAATAGAGGGTCTGGTGCGACGCATCATCAAAGAGAAGCTTTACGATGGCCAGTTGGACGAGTGCGCGCTAACTTTTCGCGATCTGGAGTTGATCGCTCAGGCTTTCGACCGGGTTTTGACAGGGCTTTTCCACACCCGGGTAGAATATCCCCGAGAGAACGGTAAAGGAGTAGGGAACCATGACCGTGCTGGTACAGAATCTGCAGGAGAAGTTCCCGGTACCGGCCGAGTGGCTGTCAGCCGCTCGGCGGGCAGCTGAGTTAGTGCTCCAGGAATTGGGCCCTCCCGGGGAGGTGGAGGTGGGTGTAACTTTCCTGGACGACGAGGGTGTGCGAGAGCTCAATCGGCGCTACCGGGGCAAAGACGCTCCTACAAACGTGCTGGCCTTTCCTATGAACGAAGAGGACCCGCCGGTGCTGCTGCTGGGGGATGTGGTGATTTCGGTGGAGACGGCTCAGGCGGAAGCGGCGGCTGAGGGAATAGAGCTCCCGGAGAAGCTAGCTCGTTTGGTGATACACGGGACGCTGCACCTCCTGGGTTTCGATCACGAGACCGAAGCCGAGGAAGAGTCTATGCGCCAGCAGGAGGAAGCCATTCTGGAGAAGTGGAGGCGAGAAGGTGCGGGATGAGGAGCTGGTGCGGCTGTCGCTGCAATTTAAGGAGCGGGCTTACGCTCCTTACTCCGGCATTAAGGTGGGAGCGGTGCTGCTCACCGCTGGAGGGGAAGTGGCCTTTGGCGTTAACGTGGAAAACGCTTCCTACGGCTTGACCCTTTGCGCCGAACGTGGGGCAGTGGCGCGGGCTATTAGTGAAGGGCTCAAAGACTGGGTGGTGATGGCGGTGGCCTGGAACCGAGAGGATTTTTGCTGCCCCTGTGGGGCCTGCCGCCAGGTATTGTTCGAGTTGGCACCGGATCTGCGGGTGTTAATGGCTAATTGTCGGGGGGAATACCAGGAGGGGGTAGTGCGGGCGCTTTTGCCCAGCGCTTTTCATCTATGAACAAGGAGACAACGAATTTCCGCTCGGGTTTCGTCAGCGTGGTGGGAAGGCCTAATGTGGGTAAGTCCACCCTGATCAACCAATTGGTAGGGCGCAAGGTGGCCATCGTTTCCGACAAGCCTCAGACCACTCGTCACCGGATTTTGGGGATTCGCACCTTGCCGGAAGCGCAGGTGGTGCTGGTGGACACGCCTGGCATTCATAAGCCGCGCCACCGCCTGGGGGAGCATTTGGTGACCCTGGCCCTGGAGGCGCTGAAAGGGGTGGATTTGGTGCTGTTTATCACCGAGGCCACTTCTCCTCCCGGACCGGGAGACCTTTTTATCTTGGAGCAGCTGCGCCGCGCCGAGGTTCCGGTGGTGCTGGTGCTCAATAAGATCGATTTGGTAGCCAAGCCCCAACTCCTTCCCCTCATTGAGCGCTGGCGCCAGGAGCACGATTTCGCCGCTATCGTGCCGGTTTCCGCTCTCAAGGGGGAGAACCTGGACCGGCTGCTGCAGGAGGTGGTGCGCCGGTTGCCACCCGGACCCCAATACTTTCCATCAGATACGGTTACCTCGCAACCTCTCGATCTGACCCTGGCTGAGCTCATCCGGGAAAAGGTGTTGCACCTTACCCGGGAGGAGGTGCCGCACGGGGTGGCCGTGGTGGTGGAGGAAATGGTTCCCCGAAAAGAGAATTTGCTTTATCTGCGCGCCACCGTCTACGTGGAGCGGGCCAGCCACAAGAGGATTATCATAGGAACCGGAGGGCAGCTGCTGCGAAAGATTGGGCAGCAGGCCCGGGAAGAAATCGAGGCTTTTTTGGGCAAAAAAGTCTATCTCGATCTGTGGGTTAAGGTGAAAGAGAAGTGGAGGCGGGACGAGGTGGCCATGCGCCAGCTGGGCTATAGCCCGGAGGAATGAGGCCAGGGGCGAACGAGCTGGTTGGGTATTCCCAGCAGGTTTAGCAACCGTCCCAAAAAGAAATCGATGCTTTCCTCCAGACTGGCCGGCCGCTGGTAGAAGGCGGGGACGGGGGGGGCGATCACCACCCCCAGGCGGGCCAGCTTAAGCATGTTTTCCAGGTGGATGGCGCTGACTGGTGTTTCCCGGGGGACCAGGATAAGGGGTCGGTTTTCTTTGATGGTGACGTCAGCCGCCCGGAGGATCAGGTTTTCGGCGTAACCGCTGGCTATGCCGGCCAGGGTTTTCATGCTGCACGGGATGACCACCATCCCCTGGTGGCAAAAAGAGCCGCTGGCCACCGGGGCGTGCCAATCGGTTTCCCCGTAAGCGCTGTTCGCCAGTCGCTTCACTTCGCTCACGGGCAGCGCCGTTTCTTCTTCAATAAGGGTCTCGGCTTGGCGGCTAAGGATCAGATAAGTTTCCACCGCGTGCTCCCGAAGGAGCTCCAGCAAGCGCACGCCTAAATGCGCTCCCGAAGCCCCGGTTAGGGCTACCACCAGACGCATTCCACTCACCTCTACTGTTCTTGTTATTTTAGCTCTTCCAGAGCTCGGGGGCAAATCAAACCAGCACCACTCGGTAATGGCGCAACCAATGATCCAGCTGCAAGAAATAGGCTAGCAGCTGGGTGCCGGTCATGAGTTGCCCGAACCAGGGGAGGTCGCTATCTGCTTCCTGGCCTAGGGCCAGCCGCCGCACCTTTTCCTGGTTGATTAGGGGTATTAAAGGAGACCGCGGATCTTCCAGGAGACGGAGCACGGCTGCGCGCACCAATTGGCGATAGGCAGGGTGGTGGATCTTGGGATAGGGGCTTTTGCGTCGTTGCAGCACGTTTTCCGGGAGGAGCCCCCGCAAAGCCAGCCGGAGGATGCCCTTCTCCTGTCCCCCCCAGCATTTAATTTTCCAGGGGAGGTTCCAGGCGTATTCTACCAGCCGGTGGTCGCAGAAGGGAACGCGGGCTTCCACTCCGGCAGCCATGGTCATGCGGTCTTTACGTTCCAGGAGTACCGGCATAAAATGGAAGATGCTTAGGTAAGCAATTTCACGGCGGAGGGCTTCGTCCTCCGCTTCTTCCGCCAGCAGGGGAACTTGATCCCGGGCTTCGCGGTACCTGGACTGCAGGTATTCGGCGGGTTGGAGGAGTCGCTGCGTTTCCGGCGCCAGGAAAGACTGGCGCCAGGATAAGTGGCGTATCCATGGGAAAGAGGAGCGGCTGAGATCTTCTTCTCTGAAGAACCAGGGATAACCGCCCAGTATTTCGTCAGCGCCTTCGCCGGAAAGAACCACTTTCACTTCTCGCTTAACCTCGCGGGCGAGCAACAGCAGCGAAGCGTCGATGTCGGCCATGCCCGGAAGGTCACGGGCTTCCACGGCTGGCAAGAGAGCTGCGGCCAGGGTCTCGGGTTCGATCACCACTGTCCGGTGCCGGGTGGAGAGGTGGGCGGCCACGCTGGCCGCCCAGGGGGTGTCGGATTGGGCTTGGAATTGGCTGGGAGCGAAATAGCGGGCGTTTTCCTGGTAATCCACGGCGAAAGTGGTCAGGCGACCGCCTTTTTCCCGCATGGCGCTGGCAGCGAAGAGAGTTACAGCGCTAGAGTCTAACCCGCCGGAAAGCAGGCTTCCTATAGGAACGTCGCCCACCAATTGCCGGCGCACGGCGTTCTCCAGGAGGTACCGGAGATGCTCGGCGGTGGCGCGCGCGCTCTCCCGGTGTGGTCGGCTCTCCAGTTGCCAGTAGCGCTCGCGCTCCAACCCGCGACGCGAGTAGGAAAGCCTATGCCCTGGCGGGAGCTCTTTCAGGTGGCGGAAGACGGCTTGGCCAGGGGTGCGCCCTGGTCCCATCACCAGGAGCTCTGCCAGTCCCACGCGGTCCACCTCGGGGGGGAGTTCGGGATGGGCTAGGAGCGCTTTGATTTCGGAGGCGAAAATCAGAGACGAAGCTTTCTGACTGTAAAATAAGGGTTTGATGCCCAGGCGGTCGCGGGCCAGGAATAGAGTGGCGGCGTCCTCGTTCCAGATGGCGAAGGCGAAGATGCCGTTTAGCCGGTCAACGCAGTGTTTCCCCCAAGCCAGATAGGCGAGCAAAACCGCTTCCACGTCGGAGCGCGTTTGACAAACTAGTCCGTGGGAGCGGAGCTCGGCTCGGAGCTCAGGGAGGTTGTAGATCTCCCCGTTGTAAACGATCACCAGGTTGTGATTCTGGCGCCGGTAGGTGAAGGGCTGTTTCCCTCCCTCCGGGTCGAGCACGACCAAGCGGCGGTGGGCGAGGGCGGCCCGGGGGGATAACCAAAGGCCGGCCTCGTCTGGCCCCCGGTGGCTAAGCATGGCCCCCATCCGCTCTATCAAATCCCGTTGCCGGGTGAGGTCCTGGCTCCAATCGATCCAGCCAGCGAAGCCGCACATACTTTCTCACCTCAAAAGCGGGGGTAGGTAGGGTACACCTAAAACATATGCCGGGGCCGGGGCGGCCATGTTTCTTGCCTTTTCCTCACTCTGGATAGGGCATGGAAGTGGTTTTCCCGGGCTTATCTCTTTTTTGGGGCTGCGGTTTGCGGTATGCTAGAATGTGAAGACTTTGCAAAGGGTGTGGCTGGCGGTGGGCTGTGCTTTTCCGGTGGTGCTTCTGCTCCTGCTTCCCTTGCTCTTTCTGGTTTTTTTTCAACTAGCTACCTTTTCCTTTACCAAGTTGGGCCTTTCTCCAGAGACCGCTATTCTTTTCTTCGGGCTATGCCTGGTAGGGGGGATGATCAATATCCCCATTTCCCGGCGGCGCGTGGTAGTCCACGAGGGCGCTTTTTTCGGCTCTCCCTTCTTTTTTTACTACCCTCCCCGCGTCAGCGAACAAGTCATCGCCCTCAATCTAGGTGGGGCCATTCTGCCGGGGCTTTTCAGTCTCTATCTCCTTTTTACCCGGGCTCCCCTGCTTCCCTCCTTCATAGCGGTGGTGGTGGTTACGTTGGTGGCTCACGCGCTGGCTCGTCCGGTACCGGGCATGGGGATTACCTTGCCGGCCTTTGTGCCACCCCTGGTAGCAGCGGCGGTGGCCTGGTTGCTGGCGCGGGACAACGCGGCGCCGGTGGCTTACGTGGCCGGAGTGTGGGGGACGCTCATTGGAGCCGATCTTTTGAATTGGCCTCGCTTTAAAGACATGGGAGCTCTGGTTTTGAGCATAGGCGGGGCGGGGGTTTTTGACGGGATTTTTCTGGTGGGAATCGTGGCCGCTTTGCTGGCCTAAACTATAAATCTCAGTTCTAGGAGGGTGGAGAATGCCAGGATGCCTTTTTTGCTCTTTGCCCCGGGAAGCGGTGATCGCGGAGAACGATTTGGCCTTCGCCATTTTCGATAAGTACCCGGTTAATCCCGGACATACGCTGGTTATCCCCAAGCGCCACTTCGCCTCTTTCTTCGAGGCTACCGAGGAAGAGGTATTGGCCATCTATCATTTGATCCACCAAGTAAAAAAGCTTCTGGATGAACGCTACCGCCCTGACGGCTACAACGTGGGAGTTAACGTGGGAGAATGCGCCGGGCAGGTGATCATGCACGTGCATTTTCACGTCATTCCCCGCTTTATCGGCGACGCTTCTCCTCCAGGGGGGCTGCGTCGGGTTAAGGATCCTATGACTCCCTGGGAAGTGGAGGGAGAGAAGAAAAGTTAAATGTCGGTGCCTATTGGCATAACCCTGGGGCTAGATCCGGAAGGAAGGCGCTATCAACTGGGCCGCCTTTACGTGGAAGCGGTGCACCGGGCCGGTGGGTTACCGGTGTTGCTTCCTCCACTCCCTCCCACGGAGGCCATTGCCGCTTTGCGCCTGGTGCGAGGTTTGCTCTTATCCGGAGGCGGCGACCTGGACCCGCATTATTTCGGCGAGGAGCCCCTCCCGTACACGCGGCGCATCGATCCTTCCAGAGACGCCTTTGAACTGGCCCTCGCCGGTTTGGCTTTGAAGCGCTCGATACCCCTACTGGGTATATGCCGGGGAATGCAGGTGCTTAACGTGGCGGCTGGAGGAACTCTCTATCAAGATCTGACCTTAGGGAGCTCCCGGCCCTTGAAGCATTATCAGGAAGCGCCCGACTGGTACGCTTCGCATTGGGTAGAGATACGGCCCGATTCGCGGTTGTCCCACATTCTGGGGGGAGTTACCCGGATAAGAACCAACTCCTTTCACCATCAGGCCGTTTGTCGGCTGGCCCCCGGCCTTAGGGCGGTGGCTTGGACTTCCGATGGAGTGGTGGAAGCGGTGGAAGCCGAAGGGAAAACGCTGGCGTTAGGGGTGCAGTTTCACCCCGAAGCTATGGTGCACCAGGACCCCTTGTTTCTGCGGCTTTTCTTGGCGCTGGTGCAGGCGGCTGGCGGGATTGAACCCTAATACTTCAATGGAGTAAGATTAAGGGCGAAGATGTGGCGGATAGTGGATGCTAATCGCAATCGCTTGCGGGAAGGGCTGCGGGTGTTGGAGGACCTGGCTCGCTTCGTCTTGCAGGAACGGAGGTGGGCTGAGGAGGCGCGCTCTTTCCGGCATGTCCTGGCCGAAGCGGACCAGACAACGCAAAATTGCTGCCTGGCCAGCCGGGACGTGGACAGCGATTGGGGTAAGGAGTACCGGCCTTCTCCTTATTCTTCCCTTGAGGCCTTGGTGCGAGCCAATTGTCGGCGCGTTCAGGAGGCGGCTCGAGTGTTGGAGGAATGCTCCCGCTTGTGCTGCCCAGAGCAGGAAGAAGGTTTCCGGCGGGTGCGTTTTTGGGCCTACGCGGCGGAGAAATATTTGGTGCCCTCGGCGGCGAGGAGCGACCGGCGCCGGCGCTGCCAGGTCTGGCGCCTTTATGTCATTGTGGGCTCGGAGTACACCGGGGGGCGGGCAGTGGAAGAGGTAGTGCGGGCGGCTATAGCCGGGGGCGCCGAGGCGATCCAGCTACGCGAGAAGCAGTTACCCACGCGTGACGCCTACCATTTAGCTTGCCGCTTGCGCCACCTTACTCGGGAAGCGGGTGTGGACTTAATTATTAACGACCGGGTGGACCTGGCGCTGGCGGTGGAAGCGGATGGCGTACACCTAGGAGCTGAGGACCTGCCCCTGGATGCGGCTCGCCGCTTGCTGGGCCACCGTTACTTGCTGGGGGCCACGGCGCACACGCTGGCGGAAGCTCGGGCGGCTCAGGCGGCGGGGGCCGATTACCTGGGTGTGGGTCCGGTATTTTTCTCCCCCACCAAGCCCGAATTGATTCCAGGAGGGCTTGAGCTCCTGCGGGAGGTGGCGGCGCAGGTAGAGGTGCCGGTGGTGGCCATAGGTGGGATAACGGTGGACAATGTGGGCCAAGTTTTGGCGGTTCCTGGCGTCAGGTGCGTGGCGGTGGTGCGGTCGGTCTTAGGAGCTTTAGATGTGGCGAAAGCCGCGGCAGAGTTGAAACGGGTGATGGAGGGGATAGCTGATGACGCAACTAGAAGCGGCTCGTAGAGGAGAAATAACTCCGGCCATGAGGCGGGTAGCGGAGCGAGAGAGGTGTTCACCTGAGCAGGTGCGGCAGAAAGTTGCCGCCGGCCAGTTGGTGATCCCGGCTAACCCTCGTCACCGGTGTCTGGATCCCACAGGCATAGGAACCGGGCTCAGAACCAAAGTTAACGCTAACCTGGGCACTTCCCCCCAGTTTCCCGACCCCCAGCGAGAGCTCCGTAAGTTGCAGGTGGCTTTGGCAGCCGGGGCCGATGCGGTGATGGATCTGAGCACCGGTGGAGATCTAGACGAAGTGCGGCGACTGGTGCTGGAGCATAGCACCGTGCCGGTGGGAACTGTCCCCATCTACCAAGCGGCGGTCGAGGCACGCGAACGGCACGGCAGCATTGTGGCCATGAGCGCTGACGAACTCTTCGAGGTCATTGAGCGTCAGGCTGCCGATGGGGTAGATTTCATGACCGTGCACTGCGGTGTCACCTTGGAGAGCGTGGAGCGGCTTCGTCGCCAGGGGCGGGTCACCAACATAGTCAGCCGGGGCGGTTGTTTTGTGCTGGGATGGATACTCCACCATCAGGAGGAGAATCCCCTTTACCAGCATTTCGAGCGCTTGCTCGATATTTGCCAGCGCTACGATGTCACCCTCAGCTTGGGCGATGGTCTGCGCCCCGGCTCCTTGGCTGATGCTACCGACCGGGCCCAGATCCAGGAGCTTATTCTGCTGGGAGAGTTGGTGGAGCGGGCGCGGGCTGCAGGTGTTCAGGTGATGGTGGAGGGGCCAGGGCACGTTCCGCTGCATCAGGTGGCCCTCAATGTGCAGCTTCAGAAATCCCTTTGCGGCGAGGCTCCTTTCTACGTCCTGGGGCCTCTGGTCACCGATGTGGCTCCGGGTTACGATCACATTGTGGCTGCCATCGGAGGCGCGCTGGCAGGGATGGCGGGGGCTGACTTCCTTTGCTACGTCACCCCAGCCGAACACCTGGGACTCCCCACCGCGGAGGACGTGCACGAAGGGGTGATAGCAGCGCGCATCGCCGCCCATGCCGCCGATCTGGCCAAAGGGGTTCCGGGCGCGGAGGAGTGGGATTTGTCCATGGCTCAGGCGCGGCGGAAGCTGGACTGGGAAGAGCAGCTGCGCCTGGCGCTGGACCCAGTTCGGGCCCGGCAGATTCGGCGGGAACGCAATCCTGAGGGGTTGCGAGAATGCACCATGTGCGGCGAGTTCTGCGCCATGCGGCTGGTGGCCAGTTTTCTGGGCCAGGAGGGCTGGGGCCAAACCTGCTAGAAAGAGGGGCGAGGGATGGAACTGAAGGAAATCGGTGAGTTCGGCTTGATCGCTCGTCTCACCCGCGATCTGCCTTCGGCTTCTCAGGTGGTACGCGGGGTGGGGGACGACGCGGCGGTGCTGGATCTGGAGCGCACCTGGCTCCTTTTCACCACCGACACGCTGGTGGAGGGGGTGCATTTTCGTTGGGATCTATCTACCCCCGCCGACGTAGGCTTTAAGACGCTGGCGGTCAACGTCAGCGATATAGCGGCCATGGGGGGGCGTCCTACTTACGCTGTGGTCACCTTGGGCCTGCCGCTGGAGCTGCCGGTGGAGAAGGTGGACGAGTTCTACGCCGGCCTGCGCGAAGCGGCTGAGGAGTACGAGGTAATACTGGTGGGGGGCGATACCACCCGCTCAGGGCTCTTCTTCGCTGGGGTGGCTTTACTGGGAGAGGTGGAGCCGGGTCGGGCCAAGTGGCGCAGTTCTGCCCGCCCAGGCGATATCCTCTGCGTGACCGGGCCCCTGGGCGGAGCAGCGGCGGGCCTGGTCTTGCTCCGCAGCCGGGAGGAGTTGCTTCCGGGGTCCCTGGCTCAGATGCTGCAGCGCAAGTACCGTCGCCCCGAGGCCCGCCTGGAAGCCGGCAGCGTTTTGGGAGCCAGTGAGGCCGTGCACGCGCTCATCGATGTAAGCGATGGTCTGGCTAGCGATGCCAGGCACATCGCCCAGGCTTCAGGAGTACGGGTCAATATCTACCGGGCCGCTCTACCCATCTACCCACCGGCCCTGGAGCTCGGTCGGCGTCTGGGACTAGATGCCACTCAATGGGCCCTTTTTGGCGGGGAGGATTACGAGCTCCTCTTCACCGTTGCCCCTTCGGCGGTGGGAGATACAGCTGCAGCTCTACGGCGCGTGGGTCTCGATCTTTTCCCGCTGGGTTTTGTTGAAGAGGGCGAGGGAGTCTGGCTAGTCTTACCTGATGGACAGGAGGAGGAATTGGTCCTGGAAGGCTACGACCATTTCCGGGGTAGCGCTTATGAGTCTACGTCTTGAGCTCCGCTCGGCGGCTGCCACCCAGCGGCTAGGAGAGAAGCTGGGGCGGCTCTTGCGGCCGGGGGATCTGGTGGCCTTGAAAGGAGAGTTGGGGGCGGGGAAAACCTGCCTGGTGCAAGGGCTGGCTCGAGCGCTGGGGGTAAAAGAACCGGTGCTTAGTCCTTCTTTTCTTTTGCTGCGCGAGTACCGGGGCCGTGATTTCCCCCTTTATCACTTCGACGCCTATCGCTTGCAAAGCCCCCAGGAGTTTCTGGAGCTGGGACTGGAAGAATATTTCCCCTTTGGGGTAAGCGTTATCGAGTGGGCGGAAAGGGTGGAAGATACTTTACCGGCCGAGCGCTTAGAGGTGCAGCTGGATTATGTCCCCGGAGATCCGGAAGCGCGTCTTGTAACCGTGACCGGCCACGGCTCGCGAGGTAAAGAATTGCTGGAGGCTTTACGCGATGCACTTAGTACTGGGACTTGAAACCAGCACGTCGCAAATTCTAGGGGTGGCGGTGGTGAGCGGGGAGGGGATCATGGCCGAGACCACCCTGCGGGGCGAGAAGTGGCAGGCAGAGTCCCTCCTGCCGCAAGTGCAAAACACGTTGGCGGCGGCCGGAGTAACTCCTGGCGAACTTGCTGCCGTGGCCGTGGCCGTCGGTCCCGGTTCCTTCACCGGCGTCCGGCTGGGGGTAGTGGCAGCGCGCACTTTAGCCCAGGCCCTCTCCCTGCGGGCCTATGGGGTGCCCACCTTGAAAGTCTTGGCCTGGCCCTGGCGTTTATGCAAGCTGGTGGTGTGCCCTCTAATACCCTCGCGGCGGCGGGAGCTCTTTGCGGCCCTCTATCACGGGGGAGATCTGCTCAAGGGTCCCTGGGCGGCTTCACCGGAAGCCATAGCCAAGGAACTCCGCTCTTTTTGTCCGGTGCTGCTCACCGGCGCTGGGGCCAGGGCCCATGCCGAATTCTGGCAGCGGGAACTGGGGGAAGGGGCGCTTCTACCCGCTCCCGTGCCCGAAGCTCCGGCGGCATCCCTCGTCGCTTGGCTTGGCCTGGAGGCGCTGCGGCGGGGCGAGAGGGGTGATTTCCGGGATTTAGTTCCCATTTACCTGCGCCCGGCAGCCACTTACCAGGGGGAACGATCCGAATGATACGAGTGATCGATATGCAGCCGGAACACGTGAACGAGGTGCTGGAAATCGAGCGGAGTTCCTTTCCGCTGCCCTGGGACCGCGACACCTTCCTTTTCGAGATCTTGATTAATAAGCTGGCCGAGTATGTGGTGGCGGTGCAGGACGAGAAAATCGTCGGTTACGGGGGGATGTGGATAGTGGCGGACGAGGGGCACGTCACTAACATCGCCGTGCACCCCGACCACCGCTTGCGAGGGGTAGGGCGGGCTATTCTTGCCGAGCTCATCCGCCGGGCCCGCTCCAAGGGGTTGACGCGCATGATTCTGGAAGTTCGCCCTTCCAACGCCGTGGCCCGGCACCTTTACCGCAGCCTGGGATTCGTGGAGAAGGGCGTAAGGAAACGCTATTACCAGGATAATGATGAAGATGCCATCATTATGTCCCTGGAAAACTTGCAGGTGGTTTCGGATGAGGAGCGGTGATATTTTAATTCTAGGGCTTGAAAGTTCCTGCGACGAGACCGCGGCGGCGGTAGTGGCCGATGGCCACCGCTTATTATCCAACGTGGTTGCTTCGCAGGTAGAGATCCACCGGCGTTTTGGCGGTGTGGTGCCCGAAGTGGCCTCGCGGCAGCACCTGCGAGCGCTGAACCCGGTAATTGAGCTCGCGCTCGAGAAAGCGGGACTGGGATGGGGAGACCTGACGGCGGTGGCTGTCACCCGTGGTCCCGGGCTCCTGGGATCGCTGTTGATGGGCTTGATGGCGGCCAAAACCTTGGCTTTTGCCCTTGGCAAGCCTCTCATCGCCGTGCATCACATCCGCGCTCATATTTACGCCAACTTCTTGACTCACCCCAGAATTCGCTTCCCTTTCGTAGCTTTAGTGGTTTCTGGAGGGCATACTGACCTGATTTACGCCACTGGTCACAGCCAGTTTCGCCTCGTCGGTTCCACCCGGGACGATGCTGCCGGGGAAGCTTTCGATAAGGTGGCTCGCTTCCTGGGCCTCGAATACCCCGGGGGCCCCTCCATCGAGCGAAAGGCGCGAGAAGGCAACCCTGCTGCTTTTCCTTTGCCGCGGCTGCGCTCAAGCGAAGACTTGTCCACCAGTTTCAGCGGCCTTAAGACGGCGGTGATCTACCGTTGGCGCCAGGCGCAGGCCAGGGGAGAAAAGGTGCGAGTGGAGGATGTGGCGGCCAGTTTTCAGAATACTGTGGTAAGCGTGCTGGAAGAAAAGGCGTTCGCCGCCGTGCGCGCTTTTCGCGTTCCCACCCTGCTTCTGGCCGGCGGAGTAACGGCTAACGGCTACCTTCGAGAGCGCTTTCTCGCCCGAGCTCGGGAGGAAAACATTCAACTATTCTTGCCGCCTCCGGAGCTCTGCACCGACAACGCGGCCATGGTGGCTGCCGCAGCTTATTACCAGTTTCTGCGCGGGGATTTCGCTTCCCTCGGAGTGAGCGCCGAGGCCAATCTCCCCCTGGATTAGAAGCAACCGAGTTGGCAGGCCACAATCCTTATGCCCAGTTGATCGCAGGCTGCTCCTACCACTCGGGGAGTTACGCCGAGGGAAGCGGCCAGTTGATGGGCCTGCAGACAAGCCAGTTTACCCTCCTTGGCTGCCTCGCGCACTGCGGCTAGCACTTGGGGAGGGACCTCTATCGGAGGCTTTTTCTCGGGCAAGTTAATCCCCTCCGCCCGCATGGTTTAGAAGTAATTTTATCACAAAGGAGGAGCGGGAGTTGTTGGTTCACTGGGAAATCCTGCGCTACTGCCAGGGAAAGCGGCAGGAGACCGCCGACACGGTGGTGGAAGAGAGAGCATTCAACCTCTTGCTTAATGGGCAGTTTCTGGCCACTTTCCATTGCCTCCCGATGGAGCTCGAGTACCTGGCCATGGGGTACCTGTGGCACGCGGGGAAACTTTGTCACCCGGGAGAGATAGCGCGAATAGAACGGCTACCTGGCGAACTCCGGGTTTCCTGCAGACCGGCCGTGGCCCTGCAACCCTTCGCTCCTGCTCTGCCTCCTCGTTTCCGCCCGGAGCAAATCTTCCTCTTAGTAGATTATCTGGATGAAGAGCCCCTTTTTTCTGGCACCGGCGGGGTGCACGTGGGGTTGTGGGCTCGCGCGGAAGAGATGCTCTTTCGCACCAGCGACACCGCTCGGCACAACGTGTTGGATAAACTCACTGGTTGCGCTTTAGCCCGCGCCCTCTCTCCCTCCGGGCTGGCCTTGGGATTCAGCGGGCGCCTCAGCTACAGCATCATGGCTAAAGTGGCCCGCCTGGGCGTAAAGCTGGTGGTTTCTCCCTCAGCCCCCACCCTGGCCGGCCTGGAACTCGCCTTGGAGCAAGGGATAACCGTGGTGGGCTTTGTTCGCCGTGATCGGTTCAATGTTTACACTTACCCGGAGCGCATCGAATTTTCAGCGACCTAGCGGAGATTCTTGCCGGCCCCGCTTCTCCTGCGCTGTCTCTTAAGTTTCAAACGGCGGGGGCTATTGGCCCTATTGTGTGCCACAAAAAGGTTATAGCTCGCTTATCGGCCGCAACGCGTTGGCAATTAGAATTTGAGGAGGGATTTTCGTGCCGGTTAAGAAAAGGATTGTCATCGTGGGTGGCGGTTTTGCGGGTCACGCCGTGTTCTACGGCCTTAGACCCTATGCGGAAAAACTGGATCTCGTCCTTGTCGAGGAGCGCGTCGCGAGCGTGATGAAGCCGGAGCTTCCGGAAGTGGCCTTCGCTGGTTATCCGGTGGAGCGGGTGTTTATCCCCTTGCGCTCTTCGGTGGAGCACCACGGGGGCAGGTTCGTTCGCGGGCGGGTGGTATCGATCGCTCCTGCGGAAAACCGCCTCTTCCTGCAGGATGGCGCAGCGCTTCCCTACGACTACCTGATTCTCGGCCTCGGGGCGATCAAAGACTACGACGCCATACCGGGATTTCGCGAATACGGGCACTCCTTGTGTGACGAGAAGGAGGCGCCGCGGCTCGCCGCGGCGGTACGCAAGTTTCCGGGCGGGAGGGTGGTGATCGGAGCGGCGCCGACTCGCTTACCGAGCTACGCAGACATTCCCAACTTAGATGTCCCTTGCGAAGGGCCGGTGGGCGAGGCGATGTTCATGGTTGACTACGAGCTCCGCCGCCGGAGGTTGAGGGAAACGAGTGCGATCGATGTTTTTACTCCAGGCACCTTGTTTTTTGCTGACGTGGGACCTCGCGTGCACGAGAAGTTTGCTCCTCTGGTAGAGGAACGAGGGATTCGCGTCCATTCGAACAAGGAAATCCAAGCCCTCGAAGCGGGTAAAGTCCGCTTTGCCGACGGAAGCGAGCTCGCGGCGGACTTGGCCATCGTAATCCCCCCGTACAAAGGGCAAGCCTTTCTCCGGGAGGCGGGCCTGGGTGACGAACTCGGGTTTGTATACACGGATCTCGAGATGCGCCATCCTCTCCACCGCAACATCTACGCTGTGGGCGATGTGAACGCCCGTGCGATTCCCAAGCTCGGTCACCTGGCTGTGATGCAAGGAAAGATCGCCGCCGCTTCTCTCCTGCGCGAGCTCTTTGGCGCGGGCGAAGTGCCTCCGTATCGGCCGGAAGTGTTCTGCATCATGGACCGCGGCGGGCACGAGGCTAGCGTCATTCTGTCGGACGTTCTCTACGGGGGATCGCGAGACGTGGTTTACAGCGGACCTTTCGCTAAAGTCTTCGAGTGGAGCTTCGATAGCTTTTACTACTTTACGTACGGCCACGTGCCGCCGGAGTTTTTGCAACGGGGGCTGGAAAAATTACTCGAAACCTTCTCTTCCTAGGGCCAGAGCTTCGCGCCGCGTTCGGCCCTGTGCACTTCGCTTTGAGAACCCGGCGTTCTGCCCGGTTCAAGCCGGATTTAGCGGAGAGCTCGCTCCAGGCGGACAGCCACCCCTTTGAAGGCGGGAATGTGAGCTCGGGGATCGCAGCGGTCCCCCACCAGAAGGTTTATGGGGTTGTCAGGGTTGTGAAAGGTGGCGAAGAGGACGCGGCGCGGCAGGTTGTCGCTGGCGGTGACTTCCATTTTCAGCGCGCTGTGAAGCGAGCGTACCAAGACCCGATCGCGGGGCTTTAGCCCGAGCTCGGCCATGTCTTCCGGATTCATTTCCAGCAAGTTTTCCTGGTAAAAACCCAGCGGCGTGCGCCGGGTCATGGTTCCCGAGTGGTAGTGGGTCAAGTAGCGCCCGGTGATCAGGAGAAAGGGATAATCCTGGCTTGGCTGCTCGTCGGGAGGTGCAAAGTGCACCGGCTGGAAGCGCCCTTTTCCCCGGGTGAATTGCTCCTGGTGCAAGATAGGGGTGCCGGGGTGATCGGGGTGGGGACAGGGCCAAAAAATGCCTTCCGGTTCCGCTTCTAAACGGCGATAGCTGACCCCGCCGTAACTAGGGGTAAGTCGGGATATTTCTTCCATAATGTCCGCGGGCGAAGCGTATTCCCACGGGTGCCCCAATCTGCGGGCCAGGAGGGTGATTATTTCCCAGTCCGGCTTGGCCTGTCCCACGGGGCTGATGGCCCGTCGCACCCGCTGGATGCGGCGCTCGGTGTTGGTGAAGGTGCCGTCTTTCTCGGCGAAGCTGGCTGCCGGCAGGACCACGTGAGCGAAGCGGGCGGTTTCGGAAAGGAAGATGTCCTGAACCACCAGGAATTCCAGGTTTTCCAAGGCTTTTTTTACCATGCTAGTATTGGCTTCGGTAACCATGGGGTTTTCCCCTACAATGTAGAGGGCTTTGATCCGCCCCTTTACCGCCGCCTCCAGCATCTCGCTGGCGGTCAGTCCCGGGCGGTCAGGGATTTCCACCCCCCACGCGGCGGAGAATTTAGACCGCACCTTGGAGTCGCTCACCGGCTGATATCCGGGGAGGTAGTCCGGAAGAGCTCCCATGTCGCAGGCTCCTTGAACGTTGTTTTGGCCTCGCAGGGGAAAAAGACCGTTGCCCCGCCTACCCACGTGACCGCAGAGCAGGGCCAGGTTGGCGATGGCGTGTACGTTGTCGGTGCCGCAGGTGTGCTGGGTTACACCCATGGTGTAAAGGATAACGGCGTTGGCGGCCCGGGCATACCCGCGAGCCACGGCAAGGATGAGGTCTTCGGGTACGCCGGTGACGGTGGCGGCCAAGGCGGGAGGGTACTGCATGGCGGCTTCCCGGAAGGCAGCGAAATTTTCGGTGCGATAAATTACAAATTCCTGGTTCCAAAGGTTTTCCTGGAGGCAAACGTGGGCCAGGGCGTTGAGCAGGGCAATATCGGTGCCGGGGCGAATCTGCAGGTGGTAATGGGCGCGGCTGGCTATTTCGGTGCGTCGCGGATCGATGACGGCCAGGGTAGCACCGCGGCGGAGCGCCTTTTGGATCTGGATGGCGGTCACCGGGTGGGTTTCGGTGGTGTTGCTGCCAATCACCAGTATGAAGTCAGCTTCAGCTATTTCGGCCAAGCGGTTGGTGGCGGCACCGCTGCCCAAAGCTTCCCGCAAGGCTACCAACGTGGGGGCGTGGCAGAGGCGGGCGCAATGGTCTATGTGGTTGGTGCCCAGCACGGCTCGGGCGAATTTGTTCAGCAGATACACTTCTTCGTTGGTGATGCGGGCCGAGGCTAGCACCCCTATGGTTTCCGGCCCATACCGCTCTTTGATTTCTCGCAAGCGCTGGGCTACCAATTCCAGCGCTGCTGGCCAGGTGACCTTGGCGAAGAGGTAAGGGTTGCGGATCAAGGGCATTTGCAGACGATCGCGGTGGTGGATGAATTCCCAGCCGAAGCGCCCCTTAACGCATAGCCAGCGGCCGTTGACCGGGGCTTCGGGGCACGACTGCACTCCGATTACCCGATCACCTTTCACCACCAGGTAGAAGGAGCAACCGGTGCCACAGTAAGGGCAGACCGTCTTCACCTTTTTCACTTCCCAAGGCCTGCCCTTCCCCCGCATGGACTTGGGGTAAAGAGCTCCCACCGGGCACACGGCTACGCAATTGCCGCAGAAGACGCAGCCCGCCTTTTCCAGCGGGAGTTCAAAGGGAGTGGTAACCTTGCTACGCACGCCGCGGTAGGCGAAATCGATGACCGACTTGCCCATGATCTCGGCGCACACGCGCACGCACAGGCCGCAAAGGACGCATTTGTTCATGTCCCGCACGATGAAGGGGTTGCTTTCCTCCACCGGGTGATTGCGCCCTTCACCCTGGAAGCGGCGACGCACCCCGTAGCGGTACGCCAGGTCTTGCAGGGCGCAGGAGCCGGTGCGCTCGCAGGTTAGGCAGTCCTCGGGGTGGTTGGCCAGCAAAAGCTCGATGAGGGTGCGGCGGGCGTGGCGCACGGCCGGACTCTCGGTTTCCACCACCATGCCGGGGCGCACCGGGGTGATGCAGGAGGCAGGGAGCTCCTTCCAACCCCGCACTTCCACGATGCAGAGGCGGCACCCTCCCCAGGGGCTGAGCTCCGGGTCGTGGCAGAGGGTGGGGATGTTAATGCCCGCCTGACGGGCAGCTTCCAGAATGGTGGTCCCGGCGGGAACGGTGACCTCCCTTCCATCGATGACCAGGGTTACCGCCGGAGTAGTGGTTTTAGTCGGCTTAGGATGCAACCAATTCCCCTCCGCGCGCAGCTGACTGTTTTAAGCATAGCGCCCAGCTCGGCGGTGAGCAAAGCGAAGGGGGTAAATGGCTAAAAATTAGCGCCCGGCGGTGGTTAGGGTGTAAAAAGTTGCTTGGCAGGAAAAAATTCTTATAGACCCCCGGGTCAGTTTAAGAAAAGCAGGAGCCAGAGAGCGAAAAAAAATGTTCGCGGGAGAAAAAACGTTTTCTTCTGGTAATAACCCTAGTTGAAATTATCTGATGGCTGAATTCGGCTTATAACGGGTTTTGCCTTTAACCGCAGTCTTCGCTACTATCTATTCTGTAGCCGGTTATTAGCACTCACTTTAACCGAGTGCTAACAATATAAAACTAAGAGGAGGGATTGGGCTTGATTAGACCTCTAGGCGATCGGGTAGTTGTCAAGCCTTTGCCTGCGGAAGAGGTGACTAAAGGGGGAATAGTGCTTCCTGATACGGCCAAGGAGAAGCCGCAGAAGGGCGAGGTGGTGGCCGTAGGTCCGGGCAAACTGCTGGACAACGGGCAGCGGGTGCCCATTGATCTGAAAGTGGGCGATAAGGTGCTCTACTCCAAATACGCCGGGAATGAGATCAAGATCGATGGCGAGGAGTACCTTATTTTGCGCGAGAGCGATGTTCTAGGCGTATTGGAGCAATAAGCCATAAGGTAAGGAGGGGAAAATCGAAATGGCAGGTAAGCAGATACTTTTCCGAGAGAACGCGCGGGCAGCGATTGAACGCGGTGTTAACGCGGTAGCCGATGCCATTAAAGTGACTTTAGGGCCACGGGGCCGCAACGTGGTATTGGAGAAAAAGTTCGGTTCGCCCCAGATCGTTAACGACGGGGTCACCATTGCCCGTGAGATCGAGCTGCCCGACCCGGTGGAAAACCTGGGAGCGCAGCTGGTAAAGGAGGTTTCCTCCAAGACCAATGATGTCGCTGGTGACGGAACCACCACGGCGGCTCTGCTGGCTCAAGCCATCGTGCGCGAAGGTATGAAGAACGTGACGGCAGGGGCTAACCCCATAATGCTCAAGCGCGGCATCGACAAGGCGGTCGAGCAGGTAGTGGAGGAGCTCAAGAAGATCGCCAAGCCAGTGGAGTCCCGCGAGGCCATCGAGCAGGTGGCTTCCATCTCCGCCAACGATCCCGAGATCGGCCGTCTTATCGCCGAGGCCATGGAAAAGGTGGGCAAGGACGGTGTTATCACGGTAGAGGAGTCCAAGGGAATCACCACCACCCTGGAAGTGGTGGAGGGCATGAATTTTGACCGGGGCTACATCTCTCCCTATTTCATTACCGATCCCGAACGGATGGAGGCCGTGCTGGAGGAGGCTTACATCCTGATTACGGATAAGAAGATTTCGGCGGTGGCCGATCTCCTTCCCTTGCTGGAGAAGGTGTTGCAAACCGGTAAGCCTTTGCTGATCATCGCCGAAGATGTTGAAGGCGAAGCTCTAGCCACGCTGGTGGTCAATAAGCTGCGGGGCACGCTGGCAGTTTGCGCGGTAAAGGCCCCTGGCTTTGGTGATCGGCGCAAAGCCATGCTTCAGGATATCGCCATCCTCACCGGCGGCCAGGTGGTTTCCGAGGAACTCGGGCTCAAGCTGGATAAGACCACCCTGGATATGCTGGGCCGGGCGCGTCAGGTGCGGGTTAAGAAAGAAGAGACCATCATCGTTGGGGGCCAGGGTAGCGCCGACGATATTACCAAACGCATTGCTCAGATCAAGAAGCAAATCGAGGAAACCACCTCGGAATTCGATAAGGAGAAATTGCAGGAGCGGCTGGCTAAGCTGGCTGGCGGTGTGGCAGTGATCGAAGTGGGCGCGGCCACCGAAACCGAGATGAAGGACAAAAAGCTTCGCATCGAGGATGCCCTTAACGCCACGCGGGCAGCGGTGGAGGAGGGCATTGTTCCCGGAGGTGGCACGGCGCTGGTCAACTGCATCCCGGCGCTGGATAACCTGAAACTAGAGGACCCCGATATGGAGACTGGAGCTCGCATCGTCCGGCGGGCTCTGGAGGAGCCGCTGCGTCAAATAGCGATTAACGCTGGCTACGAGGGTTCGGTGGTGGTGGAGCGAGTTAAGGCCAGCGAGATGGGCGTGGGCTTCGACGCTCTCAACGAGCGCTACGTCAACATGATTGAGGCCGGTATAATTGACCCGGTGAAGGTAACACGGACGGCGCTACAAAATGCCGCCAGCGTGGCCGGGATGGTGATAACCACCGAGTGCCTGGTGGCGGAGAAGCCGGACAAGGAAAAGGAGAAGATGCCTGGAGGCATGGGGCCGGAAATGATGTAAATCTACCCCGCGAGAAGTGGGGTAGGGCTCCCGCTTGGATAAGCGGGAGCTTTTACTTTATAATGGACTGCAAACGGGGCGAAAGTAGGCGATATAGGTGCCAGTGCAGGAATGGGAGGATTTGATCGGGCGCACGCCGCTGGTCCGTCTCCGGCAGGCGAGTTCTCGAGCCACGGTGCTGGCCAAATGCGAGTGGTTCAACCCCGGTGGGAGCAGCAAGGACCGGGCCGCACTTTTTATGCTACGCGCGGCTCTGGCCAGTGGGAGGCTGGCTCCCGGGGGCACGGTGGTGGAGCCCACCAGCGGTAACACGGGCATAGCCCTGGCTTGGTTAGGGGTGCGGATGGGGTTGAAGGTGGTTATCACTATGCCGGAGAACATGAGTCGCGAGCGAGTCTCTCTGCTTCGCGCTTTTGGTGCCCAGGTGGTGCTGACCCCGGCGGCAGAGGGGCTGTCCGGTGCGGTGCGCGTGGCCCGAGATCTGGTAGCAGAAATCGAAGGAGCGTTTTTACCCAATCAATTCGCCAATCCGGCTAACGTCGAGGCCCACTATCGCACCACAGGCCCAGAGATCTGGGAAGACACGGAGGGGCGAGTAGAGGTGGTGGTGGCCGGGGTGGGAACCGGTGGTACCCTCACGGGCATCGCCCGCTATCTTCGGGAGCGGCGTCCCCAGGTGCAAGTGGTGGCGGTGGAGCCGGCCGAGTCGCCATTGCTCTCCGGCGGAACTCCAGGGCCGCACGGTATCCAGGGAATAGGCGCAGGCTTTCTGCCCCCTCTGCTGGAGCGAGAATTAGTGACGGAGGTGGTGGCTGTTTCCACCGAGCAAGCAGAAGCCGCAGTGCGGGAACTAGCGCGGGAGGAAGGGATGCTGGTGGGCCTGTCTTCCGGTGCGGCTTACTGGGCGGCGCTTCAACTCGCTAACCGTCCAGAAAATCTTGCTAAAACTATTGTGGCCATTTTTCCCGACAGCGGAGAGCGCTACTTGTCTCTGGGGCTGTGGGAGAGGTAATCCTACTATGAGGAAAGGTTTGGTGGATAAAAGTTGCGGGCAGTGGGGATTTGTCGGGGGGAGACTCTGAGCCAGGAAGAGCTAAGGCAGTTGCAGTTGTCCAGATTAAAGGAGCTGCTGGCGCGTGTCTATCAGCGGGTTCCTTTCTATCGGCGCAAAATGGAAGAGGCGGGACTGAAACCGGAAGGCATTCGCCAGCTAGAAGATATTAAATACCTTCCCTTCACTACCAAAGACGATTTGCGGGATAACTATCCGTTTGGCCTTTTCGCTGTGCCTATGAGAAGAGTGGTGCGTTTGCACGCTTCCTCCGGTACCACGGGCAAGCCCACGGTGGTGGGATACACCCGCCGAGATCTGGCTCTCTGGGCCGAAATGGTGGCGCGCATCGTGCGGATGGCCGGGGTGGGCCGAGGAGATGTGGCCCAAATCTGTTTCTCTTACGCTCTGTTCACGGGGGGCTTTGGGTTGCACGCTGGTCTAGAGAGGGTGGGCTCAACGGTGATCCCGGCGGCCGCCGGCAACACTGAGCGCCACATCCGCTTGATGCAGGATTTCGGTACCACCGTGTTAGTGGGCACTCCTTCTTACATCCTGCATATCGCGGAAGTGGCTCAACAGATGGGTGTTAATCCCCGCCAGCTACGGGTGCGTAAGGCGCTTTGCGGTGCCGAACCCTGGAGCGAGGGGTTGCGAGCAGAAATCGAGCGGGTCTGGGGGATAGAAGCTTACGATAACTACGGGCTTTCGGAGATCATCGGCCCCGGCGTGGCGGGGGAGTGCCAGGAGCGCCAGGGGTTGCATATCAACGAAGATCATTTCCTGGTGGAAGTGATCGATCCGGCCACGGGGGAGCCGTTGCCACCGGGAGAGCAAGGGGAGTTAGTCTTTACCACCCTGACCAAGGAGGCCTTGCCGCTGCTTCGCTACCGCACTCGGGATCTTTCCCGGCTCCTTCCCGATCCCTGCCCCTGTGGCCGCACTACCAGGAGGATGGAGCGCGTTTTGGGCCGCACCGACGATATGCTAATCGTCCGCGGCGTTAACGTCTTCCCCTCCCAGATAGAGGAAGTTATAATGGGGATCCCGGGTTTGGCGCCTCACTATCAGATCGTAGTGGACCGCAGGGGCTACCTGGACGAGATGGAGGTGCAGGTGGAGTTGTCCCAGGAGGGGTTCACCGGTTCCTACGAAGATCTTGAGGAACTGGAAGAGGCGCTGCGCCACCGTTTGCACGCCATCCTTTCTCTAACTCCCAAGGTCAAGCTCCTGGAGTACGGCTCGCTTACCCGTACCACGGGCAAGGCCAAGCGGGTACTGGATCGCCGGGGTGAGAAAACGTGAAGTTGCTCAGCGGTAACGAGGCCATTGCTCGGGGGGCCTACGAGGCGGGGGTGCGGGTGGCGGTGGCCTACCCCGGCACCCCTAGCACCGAAATCCTGGAAAGCGTTATCCGCCATTACCCGGAGATTTACGCCGAGTGGGCAGCTAACGAAAAGGTGGCTTTAGAGGTGGCCTTTGGCGCCAGCCTGGCCGGGGCGCGATCGCTGGTTGCCATGAAGCATGTGGGGGTGAACGTGGCAGCCGACCCACTAATGACTATTTCTTACACCGGCGTGAACGCCGGACTGGTGTTGGTTTCGGCCGATGACCCCGGTATGCATAGCTCGCAGAACGAGCAAGACAACCGTTTTTACGCCCGCTTCGCCCAGATACCCTTGCTGGAACCGGCTGACAGCCAGGAGGCCAAGGATTTCGTCAAGGAGGCTTTCGCTATAAGTGAGTCCTTCGACACGCCGGTGTTACTCCGCAGCACCACCAGGGTTTCTCACTCCAAGAGTCTGGTGACTGAAGGGGAACGGGAAACCCCGCCCGCCCGGGTGTATCGCAAAGATTTCGCCAAGTACGCCGTGCTTCCCGCCCATGCCCGCGTCCTGCACGAGAAAGTGGAGCAACGGCGGGAGAAGCTCGCGGCTTACTCCGAACGCTCTCCACTGAATCGGCTGGAGTGGGGCGATAAACGCCTAGGTTTCATTACTTCCGGAGTGGCTTACTACTATCTCAAGGAACTTTTTCCTTGGGCTTCTTACCTTAAGCTAGGGATGAGCTACCCCGTACCGTTAAGTTTGGTGCGGAAGCTGGTGGCCGAGGTGGAGCACGTCATCGTGGTGGAAGAATTGGAACCTTTTCTGGAAGAGGCCATCGGGGCGGCGGGCATAGCTTTGCCGGGCAAAACGCTGGTACCCCGCACGGGAGAGTTGTCCCCCTCCGTCTTGGCTCAGGGGCTGGTTCGCGACCCGCAAGTGCTGCGCCTGGCCCGCGAGTACGGCGTCCACCTGGAATTTCCTCAGGAAGAGGAAAAATTGCCGGTGCGACCGCCGGTTTTGTGCCCAGGATGCCCTCACCGAGGGGTCTTTTACGTGCTGAAAAAGATGAACCTGGTGGTAACCGGTGACATAGGCTGTTACACCTTAGGCGGTCTCCCTCCTTTAGGGGCTATGGACACTTGCATCTGCATGGGAGCCTCGGTGGGGATGGCGCATGGACTGATCAAGGCGGACCCCAGCTTGGCCGGGAAAACGGTGGCGGTGATCGGGGATTCTACCTTTTTTCACACCGGACTTTCGGCTCTGGCCAGCGCGGTCTATAACCGTGGCCGAGCTCCGGTCATCATTCTGGACAACCGCACTACGGCCATGACTGGTCACCAGGACCACCCGGGTACCGGGAAAACGGCTCGGGGAGAGGAAGCCCCGGCTTTGGATGTGGCTGCAGTGGCCTCGGCGTTGGGGGCGGAGTTCGTGCGGGTAGTCGATCCCTACGATTTGCGGGCGGTGAAAGAGGCGGTGAAGGCAGCGCTGGAGTCTGGCGTTACGGCGGTGGTGGTGGCCAGGCGCCCCTGCCTCCTCGTGGAGCGTCCCCGCTCCCGCCCCTTGAATTATCACCGGGAAAACTGCCGGGCCTGCAATCTTTGCTTGGAGTTGGGGTGTCCCGCGCTATCGCTAGAGGACGGGGAACAGCGCCGCATAGCAGTGGACCCCTGGCTATGCGTGGGCTGTGGGCTATGCGCTCAGGTTTGTCCCTTCGGAGCATTGGAGGTGGAGCAAGGTGCCGACTAACATATTGGTGGCTGGCGTGGGAGGGCAGGGGATCTTGCTTGTCGGCAAGCTTATCGCCCGGGCTGCTCAACTGGCCGGTTTTCAGGTCAAGACTTCGGAGATTCACGGTATGGCGCAGCGCGGCGGCAGTGTAATCACCCATGTCCGCTATGGGCCGGAAGTGTACTCTCCGGTCATTGCTCCCGGCACGGCCGATTTTCTGCTGGCTTTCGAGAAATTGGAAGGCAGGCGGGCACTGCCCTTCTTGCGGCCGGAAGGATTGATTATTCTTAACGATTACACTCTTCCTCCTCTGCGAGTGGCTTTGGGTTTGGAGGCTTATCCGTCGGATACGGAGGAGTACCTGGCGCGCCGGCATCGACTTTTGCTGGTGCCAGCTCTGGCGGAGGCGCGCCGTTACGGGCTGGATTCCCGTTCGGTCAACGTTTTGCTGGCCGGGGTGCTGGCCGCCTGCACGGCTATCGCCCGGGAGATATGGGAGGAAGCCCTTCGGGATGTCCTTCCGCCTCGCTTCCTGGAGGTTAATCAACGCGCTTTCGCCCGCGGCTTTGATCTGAGCATTACCTGGCGACATAACACGGCAGAAGGAGTGGTAAATCAATGTGGAACCAGCCAGTGGAATGCCTTCCACGGGAAGAGTTGAGACGACTTCAGTTCCGGCGGCTGCAGGAGGTGCTGCAGTACGCCTACGCCAAGGTGCCCTTTTACCGCCAGCGCTTTCAATCGGCGGGGGTGCGTCCGGAAGACATTCGCCAGCTAGAAGATATTAAATATCTTCCCTTCACTACCAAAGACGATCTGCGGGATAATTATCCCTTTGGGCTTTTTGCGGTTCCTATGCAAGCGATTGTGCGTATTCACGCTTCTTCCGGCACCACGGGCAAGCCCACGGTGGTGGGCTACACCCGGCACGATATTGAGGTCTGGTCGGAGGTGATGGCCCGTACCCTGGGGGCGGCGGGAGCTTCGCCCCGAGACGTGGTACAAATCGCTTATGGTTACGGGCTTTTCACCGGCGGCCTGGGCGTGCATTACGGGGCGGAGAAGATCGGCTGCACCGTTATCCCTACCTCGGGCGGTAACACCAAGCGGCAGATTATGTTGATGCGCGATTTCGGTACCACTATTCTCTGTTGTACCCCTTCCTACGCTTGCTATCTGGCCGAGGTCATGGCGGAGCTGGGGGTGAAGCGAGAGGAACTCAAACTGCGCGCGGGGCTTTTTGGAGCCGAACCTTGGAGCGAAGGGATGCGCCGGGAGATAGAAAGCAGTCTGGGTATCGAGGCGCTGGACATCTACGGTCTGTCGGAGATTATCGGTCCGGGCGTGGCTGCGGAGTGCCCGGCTAAGGGTGGGCTGCATATCTGGGAGGATCATTTCCTGCCCGAAGTTATTGACCCGGCTACCGGCGAGCCTGTGCCTCCTGGGGAAGAGGGGGAGTTGGTCTTCACCACCTTGACCAAAGAAGCCCTGCCCGTGATCCGTTACCGCACCCGGGACATCTCTCTGTTGCTATCCGATCCCTGTCCCTGCGGCCGCACGCACGTGCGTATGGCCAAGGTCAAAGGGCGCACCGACGATATGTTAATCATACGCGGAGTCAACGTTTTCCCCTCTCAGATCGAAGAGGTATTGCTTTCCCTGGGATACACCGAACCGCATTACGTGCTGGTGGTGGATCGGGAGAAGCGCTTGGACGTTTTAGAGGTTTGGGTGGAAGTTTCGGAGCATATTTTCCGTGACGAGGTTCGCGGCATGGAGGAGCTGGAGGAAAAGATCCGGCGGGAGATTGAAGCCCTGTTGGGCATTGGAGTTAAAGTGCGCCTCGTAGAGCCTAAGAGCATTCAGCGGAGCGAGGGCAAGGCCAAGCGCATTATCGACAGGAGGGATATGAAATGAGCGTGAAACAAATTTCTGTTTTTTTGGAAAACAAAGGAGGAAGGTTGGCCGCGGTGGCGCGCCTGCTGGCCTCCAGGGAAATCAACATTCGGGCCCTCTCCATTGCCGACACTTCCGATTTCGGCATCTTGCGTCTGATTGTCGATCGACCCGAGGAAGCTTACCGGGCGCTGAAAGAAGAGGGCTTCACCGTGTCGCTCACCAATGTTCTGGCGGTGGCTGTCCCCGACCGTCCTGGAGGTTTGGCGCCAGCCCTGGAGGCTCTGAACCAGGCCAATCTCAATATCGAGTATCTCTACGCTTTCGTGGCTCGCCACGCCGATCAAGCGTTGGTCTTATTAAAGGTGGATGATCTGGAGCGCTCTATTCGAGTGCTGGAACAAGCCGGCTTCAAGGTTCCTTCGCCCGAGGAAATTTATTCGCTTTAAGCGGGGAGTTGCCGGACTGGCAAAACACGCAGCCCCGGCATTTCTTCAGGCGAAATAGTCGGGACAGAAGCGAAGCCAGGGTTTCCGGGAGCGAGTACCGGTGCAGTATCACCTCCTCTGCTCCCAGAAGGAGCAAGGTGCTCACGAGCCAGCCTGACGGGCCCTCCTCTGGCAAGATCTCTTCGGGAGGGAGAAAGGCCAGCTCTTTTTGCTCTCGGTCGCATAAAAGCATCCCCTGAGCGGGCTGGTAATAGCAGTGGACTAAGCGGTGGCCGGCACCGTGGTGCCGGCGGAAATTTTCCAGGAAAAGCAGGGTGCTTTCCGTTTCTTGCTGGTACAGCATTTCGTCCACCACTTCGTAGGCTAAGCGAGCGAGAGGTAAGCGAAGTTCCTTGAGCCTGAAATTAAGGAATCCTTCCAGGTGCAGTTGCACCGGGGAAGGAGAACGCAGGTAATCAAGAATTCGCTGGCGCACCAGCGAGCGATAGGGAGCCAAGACCTGTTCCGCCTGGGCCTCCTGGGTGGGGGTAAGGAGGCATTGGTGGCCGGTGATTGTCCTCAGTTCCTTTCCCCACAACGAGTGGAGGTAGAGTGTTAAAGCGTGCCGCAGCAAAAAATTTCCCAGCAACCGCCCCAGGCGTAACCGGGCGTAACGCTGTTCATTTTCCGAGCGAGTTCTGATTTTCACTCGCAGGGACTTCCACCCTCTCTCGCTCCTCAGGCGGCAAGGAATTTTTTCCTGGTTGAGCAGCTGCGCTTCCTGTCGCAAAGCGCTGTGCAGAGCTTCGCAGAGAGAGGGTGCGGACAGTAAGAGCTCCACTTCCAAGCCGTCTTTCCACCGTAATTTTTCTGGCAGAGAAAGTTTACGGAGCTCCCTACCCTTTTATACCTGCGTGATAGCGGTGGTATTTTAAAAAGAGCGAGGTTGGAACTTAAAAGGAGGCGTAAGGCGATTGACGTTAGAGGAGGAAGCTTTGGCTTTGCACCTTAAGCATCGAGGTAAAATTAGTGTGGAGAGTAAGCTACCGGTGCGCGACCGGCACGACCTCTCGCTTATTTACACGCCCGGTGTGGGTGCGGTTTCGGCGCTGGTGGCTGAGCAAAAAAATTTGGTTTACGATTATACCGCTAAAGGCAACCTGGTGGCGGTGGTCACCGATGGGACAGCCGTTTTGGGACTGGGCCATATCGGTCCGGAGGCGGCTTTGCCGGTTATGGAGGGTAAGGCGGTTCTTTTTAAGCTGCTGGCTGGGGTGGATGCCTTTCCCCTGTGTTTGCGTGCCAGCGACCCGGAGGCTGTGGTGACGGCGGTAAGACTCATCTCCCCCACTTTTGGAGGTATCAATTTGGAAGATATAGCCGCTCCGGCATGTTTTTACATTGAAGAGCGCTTGCGCCAGGAACTGGACATTCCCGTTTTTCACGACGACCAGCATGGCACCGCGGTGGTGGTGGCGGCAGCCTTGTTGAATGCCTTGCGATGCGCCGGCAAGTCTCTGGAAGCGGTGCGGGTGGTGGTGATAGGAGCAGGGGCGGCTGGCCTAGCCGTGACTAGGTTGCTGCTGGATCTGGGCGCTGGACATTTATTGGTCTGCGACCGGGAGGGAATTCTGGTTCCCGGTAAAACCAATAACCCCTACAAAGAAGCGGTAGCTCGGTTGACTAATCCAGCAGGTAGAACCGGCGATATGGCTGAAGCTTTGCGGGGGGCGGACGTGCTTATAGGCGTTTCTAGCGGGGGGATAGTTACCCCGGAGATGGTGGCCAGCATGGCTTCTGATCCCATAGTTTTCGCTCTGGCCAATCCGGAACCGGAAATCCGGCCGGAGCTGGCTCGCCAGGCGGGAGCGGCGGTGATAGCCACCGGGCGTTCCGATTATCCTAACCAGGTGAATAACGCCCTGGCTTTTCCTGGCATCTTCCGCGGTGCTTTGGACGCGCGAGCGCGGGAAATCAACGAGGCTATGAAGCTTGCGGCCGTTAGGGCCATCGCCGGCCTGGTGCCGGAACCGCATCCGGAATGCATCATCCCCGACCCCCTCGACCCTAGAGTGGCACCAGCGGTGGCCCGGGCAGTGGCTGAGGCTGCTCGTCTTAGTGGGGTAGCTAGGGTTTAGCCTTGGGCTCCAGTTTTTCGGCTGCTTCTTTTCGCCAAGTACGGCAAAAGGTGCAGATAGGCGAGGCGGAAGGGAAGCCGCAGAGCAAGCAGCGCACCTTGGGAGGGCGAGCGCTGGCTTCGACGAAGCGGTGGGCTTGCTGCGTGTAGCCTTCATAGAAAGAGCGCTTCAACCCAGGGGATTGCTCCTCTAAGGCTTCCAGCGCAGCCTTAAAGCGTTTAAACTTGGCTTGACTGGCGTATGGGCAACGGGCAGTGGTGGGGTCGATTCCATGCAAGTCGGCAAAAGCGCGGATCTCCTTCTCCCCCTGGAGGGCCAGCGGTTTGATTTTGCGGGCGAACCCGGGCTCTGGCGGTAGCACGGGCAAGCCCCTGGCCAAGTAGTGGAGGTCCCAGCGCATCAGGTTGGCTAGCAGAGCGGCGGCCATATCATCCAAGGTGTGCCCGGTGGCCAAGGCGTAAGCATCGGTGGCCAAGGCGTACTCATTCATGAGGTGACGTTTGGTGACGCCGCAAAGGGCGCATATCCGGTCTTGTTTCCGTGTCACCTGGGGCAGCGACCGGCCCAGCCGTTCTTGGACGCTGTAGATGTGCAGGGGAATCTGGTGCTGCTGGCAGAAATTTTCTACTGCCCGGCGCGAGCTGAGGGAGAACTCTTCCCCTATGCCCAAGTCGATGAAGAAACCCAGCACCTCGTATCCTAGGCGCTGCAGGGTCAATGCGGTTACCAGGGAGTCCTTCCCCCCCGAAAGGGCCACCACTACCCGAGCTCCCGGGGGCAACATCCGGTACTTTTTAATGGTACGACTCACTTGGCGGAGGAAAAAGGCGTCAAAGTGCTCTGGGCAGAAGGCGGCGTTGTGAGCTGGCAGCTTGATGTAAGCTGGTTTCCGGCATACGCGGCATTTCAAGGGGGTCACCTCCTCTTCCAGTTGCGCTGCTCTGCAACTATTTTAACCCTTCCGGTGAGAGTCGGCCAAACTCCACCGAAGGTGAAGTGCGCGTCAAGAGTTAGTAGGTGGTTCGGGAGAAAACTTCTCTTCATGGAAACCTCGCCGCCAGGATAGTCCCGGTACCTGCGCCATTAAGGGATCAAACTACTGAGGCTAGGCCGGCTTAGTTCCCGCAACACATGCTTCACCCATGGAGCTCCGGCAGAGGGTCCTCTCAATGCCGGCAACCCAGCTTTATGCCAACTCCCCGCCTCCTCTATCTTCCGCTTTACCTCCAACCGCACCGCCTGAGCCAAATGTTCTTGCCTGGCCAGCAGTACCGGCCAACGAGAAGTGTGCCTCCCGAGCACCCCGTTGGCTCGAGCAGCCAAAACCCGCGCCATCCTGTCTGCTCCTGCCTCCGTCCAGCTGGCTCCCAACCGCTTCATCCGCCGCGCCACGTTGTGCTGTACCTGCCCCTCTATGGCCCCCAGATGCTCCGCAGCAGAAGAGGTAACTATCCCCGACCAGTTCTCCTTGAGATACTGCCAGAGCTTCTCTATTCTCCTCCTCTTAGCCCCGCGAACTCTCCTTGCTACTCCTCCTAAAATCTCTTCTACCTTCTCCCAGTCCCCCAGATAAATGGCCTGCCTGATCCCACTATAGGCCTCCTCATCGTGCCAAAAAGCCTCTATAAGCCGCCGGTTCAAATGGTAAGGGTCCAAAACGTGTACCGCCCCAGGGAAGTAATCTACCCCCTGCTTGGCCCACTCCGCCCCGTCGCTCCCAAGGTATATTTCCTTCACCTGGCCCATGTCCCACCGGCTCGCTACTCCAGAGTAAACTTCCTCCCACATCCTCTCCCCTTCGCCTACACCGCTCGTTACCAGCTTGTCCTTTAAAGCCTTCCGGCCACCCCCAATCGCTTCTTTGCCTGTGTAAGCTACGAAGAGTTTGACCTCTTTCCTTTTCTCTCCGCTCCTTTGAAGCCTTACCACCACCCCGTCGGCCTCTATGTAAAGCCTGGAGGTCTTCTCTTTACCTCCGGGTGTCTCTCCCTTCTCAAAAACGGCTTCTCTCCTGGACTCTCCCTCCTGCCTGAGTGCTTCTCCTACTTCCTGCACGGCCTGCCACACCGCCATGGCGCTTATCCCAGGGACAAAATAACCGAGAATTTCCGCTGCCCGCCTGAAGGGTACTTCGCTCCCAAGCTTCACCGCCATCTCCTTCAAACGCGGCGTGCATCTAGACCTCTCCTGCCAGCCCAGAACCTCGTCAAGAAGAAACCTGGCCTCTCCCGTCTTTTTGTTCCTGTAAAGCCGCCTTTTTACTTTGAATTCCCCAAAGCTGCTAACTACGGTTCTTTCCCGGAAGCCTATCACTTTCCAGGTGCGCTTGTCCCGGGCGTTCACGAGCCAGGTGTCTATTTCCTCGAGGGCCCAGGCGAAGATCTTCACGCAAGCTTCTTGAGAGAGCTTGTACACTTCTTCTTCGAGCTTGTAGAAGTCGCGGCATTCGGTAATTAGTTTGCTAACTTTCTCCCCCAGAAGAAGGATTATGTCCGCAAGAGGTTGAATGTCTGAAATAGGTTGACTGTGCATGAGACCTCGCTCCTCCTTTCAGTCCATGAAAATTGTCCGTGAGGGGCGAGGTCTCCTCCTTCATGAGTCTCCTCCGTCACCTACTGAAATTGTACGCTCTCGAAGGTGAAGGGGGGCTGATGCCCCCCTTCACCTTCGCTCAGAACCAGTGAGTGCTAACAAGTGGATAGTTTGCGGTAAAGTTCCCAGCGCTTCTTAGCTTGCTCTTCAGCGCGGGCAAAAAGTTCAGCTGCTTTTTCCGGGAACTGACGCTTAAGAGCAGCGAACCTCACCTGACCCATTAAGAACTCCTGGAAATCGCCCTTGGGTTCAGGAGAGTCCAGAAGTAGCGGGTTTTTGCCCTCTTTGGCCAGTTCGGGGTTGTAGCGGTAGAGAATCCAGGCCCCCACTTGAACAGCCTGTTTCCCGTAGAAGGGGCTCTTCCCCATATTAATGCCGTGGTTCATGCAAGGGGCGTAGGCGATAATCAAGGAGGGACCAGGATACCTCTCTGCTTCCAGCAGCGCCCGCAGGGCCTGGGCCGGATTGGCTCCCAGCGAGATGGAGGCCACGTAAACGGTGCCGTAAGTCATGGCCATCAAACCCAGGTCTTTTTTCTGGGTGGTTTTACCAGCAGCGGCGAAGGGGGCTACGGCTCCCAAAGGAGTGGACTTGGAGGCTTGGCCACCGGTATTGGAGTAAACTTCGGTGTCCAGTACCAGCAAGTTGACGTCCAAGCCGCTGGCGATCACGTGATCTAGTCCCCCGTAGCCGATGTCGTAGGCCCAACCGTCCCCACCAATGATCCAGATAGATTTCTTTACCAAATAGTCCTTGAGTTCGTCTAACCGCTGCAGCTTTTTGCTGTTTTCTCCTTGGGACCGACCGATCTCTTCCGGAAGGAGCTCTTTAATCCGCTCGCCCCACTGGCGGGAGAGCTCGGCATCATCTTTGCCCTCCAGCCAGGATTGGCAAGCGTTGCGGAAGCCTTCGCTCACGGAGGTTGAGAGAATTTGCTTGACCACATCGGCTAATTCTTCACGCCGGCTGGCCACGCCCAGGGCGATGCCGAAACCGAACTCGGCGTTATCTTCAAAGAGAGAGTTGGCCCAGGCCGGGCCGTGCCCGCGGCGGTTGGTGGTATAAGGGCAGGAGGGAGCGTACCCCCCCCAGATGGAAGAGCAGCCGGTGGCGTTGGCGATGATCATGCGGTCCCCGAAGAGCTGCGTTACCAATTTGACGTAAGGCGTTTCGCCGCAGCCGGCGCAAGCTCCGGAGAACTCCAGCAGTGGCTGGCGGAACTGGCTTCCCTTGATGGTGTTGATGGCGTACGGGGCTTCCCGTTCGGGCAATTGCTCGGCAAAGGCCAGGTTGCGGTTTTCCTCTTCCACCAAATCCTCGATGGGCACCATTTCCAAAGCCTTAGTTTTAGCTGGGCAAACCTCCACGCAATTGCCGCAACCGGTACAGTCCAGGGGATAAACTTGGATGCGGTACCGGAGATCGGCTGCTTCCTTGCCTATGGCGGCCAGGGTGGTGAAAGTGGAGGGAGCACCTTGAAGATCCTCCGGCTTCGCCAGAAAAGGCCGGATGGCGGCGTGGGGGCAGTAAAGCGAGCACATATTGCACTGAATGCAATGCTCGGGCAACCACTTGGGGATTTTAATGGCGATGCCCCGCTTCTCGTATTTCGAGGTGCCGGTGGGGAAGACCCCGTCGGGCGTGAAGAGGCTTACCGGGAGCTCATCGCCGCGCAAGGCCAGCATGGGTCGCATGATCTTGGTCACATACTCCGGCTCTTCCTGGCGGTGCGGGGGTTCTTCCTCCTGGGCCTCGGCCCAGCTTTCTGGGTAATGGATTTCTACCAATTCGGAAAGGGCCTTATCCACCGCCGCTATGTTCATGTTAACGATTTGCTCGCCTTTCTTGCCGTAGGTTTTCACAATGGCTTCCTTGATGTACTTGATAGCTTCGTCCACCGGGATCACATTGGCCAGCTTGAAAAAGGCCACCTGCATGATGGTGTTGATGCGGACTCCCAGCCCCACTTCTTGAGCGATCTTGAAGGCGTCCAAATTGAAGAAGCGCAGTTTTTTGCTCGCTATAGCTCGCTTCATCGCGGCCGGAAGCTGGTACTCCATCTCCTTCAGGCTCCACGGGGAGTTGAGGAGGAAAGTGCCGTTTTCTTTCACGTACTTCAGCATGTCGTAGCGGTTCACGAAGGAGGGGTGGTGACAGGCCAGGAAATCAGCCCTCTCAATCAGATAAGGGGCCTTTATAGGTCGCTGTCCGAAGCGCAGGTGCGAGATGGTTACTCCCCCGGCTTTCTTGGCGTCGTAAACGAAGTAACCCTGGGCGTAAAGATCGGTGTGGTCGCCGATGATCTTTATCGAGTTTTTATTCGCTCCTACGGTGCCGTCGGCGCCCAGACCGAAGAACATGGCCTGATGGGTTCCCGCTGGAGTGGTATCGAGTTTTTCTTTCAGGACGAGGGAGGTGGCGGTAACGTCATCGTTAATGCCCACGGTGAAATGGTTCTTGGGCTGGTCCTCGAGTAAATTGTCCAGCACCGCCTTGACCATAGAGGGAGTGAATTCCTTGGAGCTCAGTCCGTAACGACCTCCCACCACCAACGGAGCCAGACCTTTTTCGGCCAGCACCGTGCGCACATCCTCGTATAGCGGCTCGCCTATGGCGCCCGGCTCTTTGGTGCGATCCAGCACGGCGATTTTGCGGACCGTAGGCGGTAATACCCGCAAGAAATGCTCCTCGGAGAAGGGACGGTAGAGGCGAACCTTGATCAGACCCACCCTCTCGCCCTTGGCGGTCAAGTAATCCACTACTTCTTCCACCACTTCGCAAGAAGAGCCCATGGTTACTATGACCCGTTCGGCTTCGGGATCGCCGTAATAGTCGAAGAGCTGGTAAGGTCGGCCGGTTAATTCTCCTACCTGCTGCATCACCTGCTCCACGATTTTAGGGGTGGCCAGATAGTAGGGGTTGGCGGCCTCTCTTTGCTGGAAGAAAATGTCCGGTCCTTGAGCGGTTCCTCTCTGATGGGGATGCTCCGGATTCATGGCCCGGCGGCGAAAATCGGCCAGGGCTCCCCAGTCCATGAGCTGGGCCATCGCTTCGTAGTCAATGACGTCGATCTTCTGGATCTCGTGGGAAGTGCGGAAGCCGTCGAAGAAATGGAGAAACGGCACGCGGGATTTAAGGGCGGCCAAATGAGCTACCAGAGCCAGATCCATGACTTCCTGCACCGAGGCCGAAGCCAGTAACGCAAAGCCGGTTTGCCGCACGGCCATGACATCGGAGTGGTCGCCGAAAATCGATAGGGCGTGAGTGGCCACTGTTCGGGCGGCTACGTGGAACACTCCAGGAAGAAGTTCTCCGGCTATCTTGTACATATTGGGGATCATTAGTAGCAGCCCTTGCGAAGCGGTAAAGGTGGTGGTGAGCGCTCCTCCCACCAGCGAGCCGTGAACGGCGCCAGCGGCGCCCGCCTCCGACTGCATCTCTATGATCCGCAGGGGTTTGCCGAAGATATTTTTACGTCCTTTGGCAGCCCATTCGTCAGCCACTTCGGCCATCGGCGAAGAGGGGGTGATGGGATAAATGGCTGCCACCTCGGATAGGGCGTAAGCTACGTGTGCAGCCGCGGTGTTGCCATCCATAGGTTGCTTGGCCATGCTTGTACCTCCTTAAACGGCCTTAGAACTGCTTTCTGCTCCCACTTTAACACCCGAAGCTAAAAAGTGTCAACGCACGGTAGTAAGCTGCATTGGTCGATTGGACTATCCACACCTATTGCCGCTGGCTCTGGTTGCCGGCTTGGCTTGTGTCGCCTTAGGTGTTGTTACCCGGTCTCCGGAAAGGGTTCGGGCGAGGGTGCTCGCCAGGCTGGCGATAAAGAGGAGCTCCGGGGGCTCTTTACTAAGGCTTCCCGGAGCTCCTAAGCTTATGCGCTAACCAAGCGGCACCTACTTAATGGGCTGGGCAATAATGCCGCCGAAGAACAGGTGGCTCAGGATGAACCCCATGAGCACGTTCACCAGCACCACGGTGGAGAAAGCGATGACCGGCTTCACTCCCTCCACTTTGAGATCCTTGAAACGGGTATTGAGGCCGATGCAGAGAAAAGCCAGGGTAAAGAGCCAGGTGCGTAGCACATTGAGGTTGCCAATCACATGGGTGTTAACCGGTTTGCCGTAAGTGCTGACCCAGTAAGTGGATAGGAGTGAGGCTAGCAAGAAAGCCAGCACAAATTTAGGGAAACGCTCCCAGATGACTCCGGCACCAGGGCGCCCGTTACCTTCCTGCCCGCTACCCCAGCGGGTGACGGCCACGATGGCCAGGATGAAGGCCACTATAGCCACCATAACGTCCCGATTGAGCTTAACTAGAGTGAACACCTGCACCGCCTTTTCCGAGACCATGGCGGCGGCGGCCAACCCGGCAGCATCGGCCAATTCCGACCCGCCAATCCAGGCTCCGGCCACCACATCAGGAAGTCCCAGCACGCGCGAGAGGAAGGGCAGGAGGAAAATAAGCCCGAGGGCGTAAAGCACCACCATCGAGGCCACGTACCCCACCTTTTTCTGGTCGGCACCGATGGCGCAACCCACGGCTATGGCGGCGGAGACGCCGCACACCGACGATCCCGCTCCCAGCACGGCGGCGAATTCCCGTTCCAAGCCGAGTTTGCGGGAAATCAGAAAGGCAGTGGTAAAACCACCGGTGATAATCAAAGGTTAGTGTAAAGTTACTGTAGGAATTTTGCAGGAGCTAAGGAAGGGGAGAAAGAAGAGAGACCTCACCGTCCTTGCAACGGACGAGTAGTTGCTTAAACAACCACTCAGGAGGGTGAGGTCTCTATGCAGATTATAAAGCAGATTTGGGAGAAGTTCCAGAGGGTAGCGGAGCTAACGTTGAAGGTTCTGGAGGAAGGGACCAACTTTTTAAGCTTCGAGGAGAAGCTCTGGCAGGAGCTTAATAACCTGGGACAGGAGGTTTTGAGGGAAGTTTTAGAGGCGAAAGACGCCTATCTTCGGGAGCACCGGGAAAAGCGGCCCGGCTGGCGGGTAGAGCGGCGAAACGATCCCAAAGAAGTACTTACCCTTTTCGGTCTGGTCAACTATAAGCGAACCTATTACCGGCACAAAGAGACTGGGGAGCGGGTGCACCTGATAGATCGGTTGGTAGGTTACGGGCCGCACGCACGGGTTGATCCTCTGGTTAAAGCACAAGCCTTAGAAGAAGCGGTAGATCTTTCCTACCGGAAGAGTGGCGAGAGGGTAGGGAGAGGCAATCGGGAGGTTGTGCTAAGCGGCGAAGCGGTGAAGAAGGTGATTCACAACTTTACACTGGAAGAACTGCCCGAGCCGCCTGGGGAGAAGCGCCGGGGGAAGGTTCTTTATGTGGAGGCGGATGAAGACCACGTAGCAGGTCAGGACGGGAAGAAGTACTTACCCCGGCTGGTTTACATCCACGAGGGGAAAGAGAAGGTGGGGAAAGACAGATACAGACTCAAGCGGCCTTATTACTTGGGAGGGCTTTACTCAGATACGGATGAGCTGTGGTTCGAGGTGTTGAGCTACATCGAGGAGCAGTACGAATTATCTTCTGTGGAGCGGATTTACCTCTGCGGTGACGGAGACAGGTGGATAAAGAAAGGGCTGGAGTTTCTACCGAGGAGCGTCTTTGTCTTAGATCTTTTTCACCTGGACAAGTACCTGGTGGCTGCTTTGGGGCGTGATAGTGATGGTTATAGAGAGATTTGGGCGGCCTTATGGGAGGGTGATGAGGTAAAGGTACAGGCGATTTTGCGGCGGGCGGGCAAAGCTGCGGCGAGTCCTGCGCGGAAGGAAGCGGTACGGGATTGCCGACGTTACATCCGGCGGAACTGGGAGGGGATAATGGCCTACCGGCTTTATCCCGGGGCGGAGTTGGGGGTAAGTGCGGAGGCGCACGTAAGTCATCTCTTCTCGGCACGGTTATCATCCCGACCGATGGCCTGGAGTGCTCGTGGGGTAGACCGGATGGCCCGGTTGCGGGTGGCGAAGGCGAATGGTGTTTCCTTGCGGGAGCAATATGTAGCCCGACGGAAGGAGGGCTTAAAGGCTTTAGAGATCGATAAGGCAGCTGTCGAGGAAGAGAGGCAGAGGCTAAGGAAAATATCGGGTGAGGTGTTCGATAATCTTCCCGCTCTACGGGGTCCGGTAACGTCATTAACCAGAGCCCTCAAAGCTTTGAGCCGGAACATCGATCTTCTTTGGTAGTTCGTCCTGGTCCGGGGACAGTGGGGCTCGAGACTCCTACAGTAGGTTGACACGATCTAATCAAAGCCGCTTCTAGAAAACCCCACACGCCACCCTTTACAATAGTAGTGAAGGGTAAAGCGGCACCTAGGAGGACGATGCCCATTTTGATGTAGAACTCGGTGTGGTCACTGGCGGCGCGGAGCCAGCGGGGCAGGGTTACAAGATTGCCCACAATTAACCCCAAGACCAGCGACCAGAAGGGATACTCGAGGCCGTAAAGTTTTAAGGTCTGCTGGCTTCCTAGAATTAGCACTAGAAACGCTCCCAGAAAGAGCACCGTGAATCCTGCTATGTACTGGACTACGTCTTCTCCCATTGCTCTGGCGGCGATAGTAGTAAGGGCAGTAAGTAGGACGTATAACAAAAGGTAAGCTGGGAAATTGCTAACTAGGTGATTAAGTAGGTTTTTCTGGGGCCACTCCACCGGCATAGCGCTTTTAAGTACGTCCGGGTTGGCCAGATGGGTTATGAACGCTAGGAATACCATTAAGAGGAAGAAAATCCCCAAATACACGGACCACCAATCTTCGCTGGTGACGAATGGGCTTTTGGGAGTAGCAGGTTTGCAAACAATTTCTTCCATGTTTCTTGGCCTCCTTAGTTATGCTCAGTGCTGTGCATGTTTAGGAGTGATTTATTGGCAATTTATGTCACCCCCTAGTAATATCTGTCTTTGCTATAGCAGAATTCACGCTGATGATACCATATTAAATCTAACCAACGGTATGTCTTGATGGTTAACATATATTGTCTTTTGCTGGACATTAATATCTTCTTACTTTGTAGAAGGATTAGGCGATAACTTAGCGAATTTAGGAACAAGGGGAGATGAAGCTTTCCATGCGGGTTTGGAATCGCCGGTTAGGGTTTAGTAAGCAGCTTTTCCTTTTTACTTTTGTGCTTCTAGCTTTGCCCAGCTTACTTACCTTTTATATGCTTTACGTAATGCAGCGGGCGGAGCAAGGGATGCTCGAAGGGGATAAAGCAAAGCTGGAGCAAGGTATGGCTCTGTTGGATCGCCGTTTCCCTGGCACCTTCAACGACCTCTTGCGCGCCAATAACGTGCCTCCCGACGCTCGGACCCGGGACAAGGTGCGGGTGCTAAACGAAGCGTTGAAACCGGTGATCGATTCCGTGGCTGCGGAGTACCCGGGGGTGGAATTTGGTTTCTACTCTAAGGAGCTGGACGTCATTCTTAATGGGCACACTGAGACCTATGGAGAAAACTTTTCTATCCGACGCAAGGAGGACATAGAGCGCGCAGTCACTTCCAGCCGGCCCGTGACTACGGTGCTGGGCCTCGGAGGCACGGGGCTTATCGAAGCTTACCGTCCTTTGGTTCGCAACGGGGAAGTCATAGGAGCGGTGGTGGCTCAGGAGAACACTAAAGATGTGTATCAGCGGCTGGTGCGAGTGCGGCGCGAGGCTTACCTCACTATCATAGCCGGCATAATTATAGGTGTAGGGGGATTTTTCTTCCTTCTAAACCGCTTCCTGGAGATTGTCAGCCGGGTTAAAGAGGGGCTCTCGCATTTGGAAACCGATCTCACTTACCGCCTGCCTCCGGCTTTCGGCGAGTTAGGCGAAATAGCCACCGCCATCAACCATCTGGCTAATCGTCTGGCGGAGGTTAAAAGTTTCAACGAGTTGGTGTTGGATAATGTGGAGGCGGGGGTTGTAGCTCTGGATACGGGGGGCAAAGTGGTGCTTGTAAACCCGGTAGCGGCTCGGATTCTGGAACTAGATCCCAAGACGATTGTCGGTCGCCCCGTGACCGAGGTATTTCCTCCGGGACCGCTGCAGGACGTTTTGCAGCAGGCTTGGGAACAGGGAAAGACGGTGCGCGATCTTTCTCTACGCTATCCAGGAAGCAAAGGAGAGCGGGAGTTGATTGCTGGCACCAACTTTTTAACCGGACCCCAGGGCAAACCGGTGGGTGTGCTGCTTACTTTCCGCGACATCACCGAGCGGCGCCGTTTGGAAGAGCGGGTGCAACGCCAGGAGCGCTTGGCAGCGCTAGGTAAATTTGTAGCCGGCGTGGCGCATGAGATCCGCAACCCTTTGACCACCATAAGCGGCTATATCCAGATGTGGCAGCGCTACGGTAGACCCACGCCCCACTCCCTTCCCCTGGTGGCCCAGGAGGTGCAGCGGCTTAACAACATTGTGGATAAGCTCTTGTTTTTCGCTCGCCCGGCGGAAATGAAGCTTAAGCCTCAGGATCTCAACCAGCTGGTTAATCAGGTGCTCCAATTCATAGGTCAGGCCCAGGACAGTAAGGTGAAGGTGGACGTCTCGCTGGGTTCCGAGCTCCCGCCGGTTTGGCTGGACCCGGAGCAGATGCGTCAGGTGCTCATGAACATAATCTACAACTCCTACCAGGCTATGCCCGAAGGAGGGCAGCTCCAGGTGCGAACCGGGTTGGCCCCCGACGGCACCCACGTGGTGGTGCAGGTTAGTGATACCGGATGCGGGATTCCAGAGGAAAACCTGCCCCGCATTTTCGATCCCTTTTTCACTACTAAGGCGCGGGGAAGCGGTTTAGGCTTGGCCCTGGCCCACGAGATCGTAACTGCTCACGGTGGGCATATCGAAGTTGAGAGCCAAGTTGGAGTTGGCACCACCGTGCGGGTTTATTTGCCGGTGACGAGGCGGGAGGTGAAGTAAGGATGGCGCGAGTGCTAGTGGTGGACGATGAGGAAAGCGTTTGCCAGATGTTGCGCGACCTGCTGGAAGCCGAGGGCTACGAGGTAGTTACCGCTTTGGAGCCCACAAAGGCCCTCGCCTTGCTGGAGCAGTTGGAGGTCAATGCGGCGCTGGTTGATATAAGGATGCCGGAGATGGATGGCTTAACCTTCTTTAAGTTGCTAAAGGAGCGAGGGTACGCCTTCCCGGTGGTCATCATGACCGCTTATGGCTCCACCGATACGGCCATTGAGGCTATGAAATTGGGGGCTTTCGATTATGTCCTGAAGCCCTTCAACATCGAAGAACTTCTCCTGACCCTCAAACGCGCCGTCGAAGTGGAAGCCCTGGCTCAGGAAGCTCGGGCGTTAAAAAAAGAACTGGCGGGGGGAGCTCCGGCTGAAGAACTCCTCGGCCGCTCCCCGGCCATGATCGAGGTTTTTAAGGAGATCGGTAAATTTGCCGATACCGATTACACCGTGCTCATAATGGGCGAGACCGGAACGGGCAAGGAGCTGGTGGCAGGGGCATTGCACCGCAACAGCCGTCGCCGTCAAGGGCCTTTCGTGCGGATAAATTGCGCGGCCATACCGGAGAACCTTTTGGAAAGTGAACTTTTTGGCTACGAAAAAGGTGCCTTTACCGGCGCCACCTCGCGCAAGCTAGGCAAATTCGAATTGGCCGAAGGAGGCACTCTCTTTCTCGACGAGATCGGGGAGTTCCCCCTTACCATGCAACCTAAACTGCTCCGGGTTCTGCAAGAAAAAGAATTCGAGCGGGTGGGCGGTACAAAAACCGTCCGCGTGGACGTCCGGATTATCGCCGCTACCAATCAGGATCTGGAGAGGATGGTGAAGGAGGGGAGCTTCCGGGAGGATCTTTACTACCGGCTCAACGTGGTGACCATCCGGGTCCCCCCGTTGCGGGAGCGCAAGGAAGATATTTCCCTCTTGGCGGAGCACTTTTTGCGGCAGGCAGCATCCCGGCTGGGTAAACCGGTGCAGGGCTTTTCCTCCGAGGCCCTGGCCATTTTGCACAGCTACGACTGGCCGGGCAATGTACGCGAGTTGCGTAACGTCTGCGAGCGAGCGGTGGTGCTGGCCCAGGGGATGCTGGTGCTACCGGAGGACCTACCGCTTACTCTAAGAGAGCACCGCGAGCTCGGTTTGGAGGAAGGGGAGCTCGCTTTTAAGCTGCGCTCGGGGCAAACCTTGGCAGAGATCCTGCAAGATGTGGAGCGGACCGTCATATTGAAGGCGCTGCAAGAACACAATTTCAACCGCACCCGCACCGCTCAGGCCCTGGGGATTAGCAGGCGCACCCTTCACTTGAAGCTAAAGGAGTATGGGCTGGGAGAAGGAAAAGCGGGAGAATAAAAAATTGCCTGGTTGTCAAGAATAGCATGGTCCGATATAATTAATTAGTGAAAAATGTAACTTTCTCGCTTGGGAGGGGTGAAAGGATGAAGCTTCTGGTGCTCTACGATGGCTCCTTATTCGCTTTGCGGGCGGCTGAAAGTGCAGCTAAATTGGTTAAGGCCATGGGCGGCGGCGAAGTTACGCTTTTGCAGGTGGTAGAGTTCTGGGAGACGGGAGCTTGGGGTTTCCTGACCTTACCAGACGAGGAGCAGGAAAAGCTCATTGCCCAAGCCAAGGAAAAAGCGCTGGCGGATATGTGCAAGGCGGAGCAGGTTCTTCAGGAAGCGGGGGCTAAGGTAGAAAAAGTGGTGCTGATTGGCGAGGTGGTTCCCACCATCATCGAGTACGCCGATCAAATGCAGCCCGACCTTATAGTTATGGGCAGCCGGGGGCGGGGCCCGATCAAGCAGTTGGTGCTGGGCGGCATCTGCCACAAGGTTTTGCAGCTGGCTCACCAGCCGGTGATGGTGGTTAAGTAAGCCGTAGGCTAAAGGCGGGCGGGGAGGGGATAGCATATAGCATAACTACTTGGACATTCATTTAGAGAAAGAGAGTACCTTCATTTGGGCTGAAAAATTGGCTTAGGCTCACCATACTACCACGGTAGGAGGGAAAAATATGCTAGCTTGGCTATCAAGTGGCGTTGTGCTGGCCCAAGGGACGGCAGCTGGGCAGGCTGCTACTGCTGCCGCGACCGATCCCAGTGGATCTAACTGGTGGATTTGGCCCCTGCTTCTCTTCTTGTTCACCATCATTTTGGGTATTCTAGCGGTGCTGGGCGGGGTCGGTGGCGGTGTGCTGTTCACCCCGCTGGTAGGCGGTTTCTTCCCTTTCCATCTGGATTTCGTCCGCAGCGCGGGCTTGCTGGTGGCTCTCTCTGGCTCACTGGCAGCGGCACCTGGTCTTTTGCGGGGCAATTTAGCCAGTTTACGTCTGGCTCTGCCCGCGGCGCTGTTAGCCTCTGCAGCCAGTGCTTTCGGTGCGTTAGCCGGCCTGGCCTTGCCTAAAAATGTGGTGCAGGTGCTGTTGGGTGTAACCATTCTGTTTGTAGCTTTTATTTTCATCGTTTCCAAGCGCTCGGAGTTCCCTCACGTCCCCCACGCTGATAAGTTGGCGCAGGTGCTGCGTATCCAAGGCATTTATTACGAAGCTTCCACCGGGAAAACGGTGGACTGGACGGTTTGGCGCACGCCCATCGGGCTCTTCCTCTTTATATTCATCGGTTTTATAGCCGGAATGTTCGGCTTGGGAGCGGGTTGGGCTAATGTGCCGGTGCTGAACCTGGTCATGGGAGCTCCTCTGAAGATCGCCGTGGGTACCAGCAAGTTTCTCCTCTCCATCACCGATACCTCAGCGGCTTGGGTATACCTCAACTCGGGAGCTTGTCTGCCTATGATAGTGGTGCCTTCGGTCATAGGCATAATGCTGGGGTCGTTCATTGGGGTTAAGCTTTTGACCATTGTGCGCCCCAAGGCGGTGCGTTACATGGTTATCTTGATTATGATTGTTGCCGGTATCCGGCCTCTGCTGCAGGGTCTGGGCATCTGGAAGTAAGGAGGGGAGAAAATGAGTGACAAGGGCAAAATGGTGGAAATCCCGCGGGAGCAGCAGGTTTACGCTACTCTCCTTTATTGGGGAATGCTGATCGGTATGGGCCTGCTCATCATATCCTTCTTCTTTTACGTTAGCGGTATCTTGAAACCCTATATCCCGGTTACAGAGCTCCCTAAGCTCTGGGGTATGAGTGTAAAGAAGCTGGTTCCGTTAGCGCACATGCCCACTGGCTGGAACTGGGTTCATTATCTGAAATACGGTGACTTTCTTAACTTTATTGGGATTGCAGTGCTGGCTGGGCTGCAAGTATTAGGGTTTATTCTCCTGTTTCCTTTCTACGTGGCCAAGCGGGATATTCCCTTTAGCCTCATCGTCGCGGCTGAAATCGTGGTTCTGCTCCTGGCCATAACCGGTGTAATCCACTTGGCCGAATAGCGATCGCCCCATTTCTACCCAACCGGGGAGGGAGTTTTTCCCTCCCCTTGCGTCTTGCTGCTGACTCTTCTTCCCAATATAATCCCTTTAAGAACCTGTGGGACAGGGCAGGAAAGGAGCGGTGATCTTTGGCGCGGCGAGTTACAGCGGAAGAGGCTCGAGCGATTTGCACAGAAACGGAGTTGGGCTCGTGGTTGAAGACCGATCAGATTGAACCGCTGGAGAGCATTATCGGGCAGGAGAGAGCGGTCAAGGCCCTAGAGTTCGGGCTGGAGATCGATGACCAGGGGTTCAACATTTTCGTGGCTGGCCCTCCGGGAACGGGGCGAACCACAGCGGTTAAAAACTTTCTCGAGAGCATAGCCAAGACCAGAGCCGTGCCCTCAGACTGGTGCTACGTCTATAATTTCCGCGACCCTTACACTCCCCGAGCGCTGGAACTGCCGGCGGGAAAGGGTATGCAATTTGCTCGGGATATGAAGGATTTTATCACCTCAGCCCGCCGGGAGATCCCTCGCGCTTTTGAAAGCGAGGAGTACGCTAAGAAGCGCGAGGAGACTATCGAGAGCTTCAATGCCAAGCGCAGCCGTCTTTTTCAGGAGTTAAACGAGCGGGCTAGCCAGGCTGGTTTTGTGATCCAACCAACTCCCACCGGCCTCTTTATCATCCCCGTAGTGGAAGGAGAGCCCATTAAAGACAAGGATTTCGCCGCTTTGCCCCGCGCTCGCCAGGAGGAGATTATCCGGCGGCGCGAGGAGTTGGAGGCCGAGGTGGCCAGCACTTTTCGCGAGCTCCAGAACTTAGAGCGGATGGCTCAGGAAGCTATAAAGGAGCTCGATCAACAAGTGGCGGCTTACGTTTTGGAGATTCTGCTGCGGGAGATGCGGGAAAAATACCAGTCCCTGCCGTCGGTGCTCATTTACCTGGAAGCAGTAAAGATGGACATATTGGATAATTTGCCTTTGTTCCGCGGCCGGGCAGAGGGTGAGCGGCCCGCAACTCCCTGGCATAGGGAGGACCCTTTTCGCCGCTACGAGGTCAACACACTGGTCGATAATAGCGAATTGGCCGGGGCCCCGGTGATCGTGGAGTACAACCCTACTTATAGCAATCTGGTGGGGCGCATCGAGCGGGAAGCGGTTTTTGGCGCCTTGATCACCGATTTCACCATGATCCGCCCGGGGGCGTTGCACAAGGCCAACGGTGGCTATCTGGTCATTCCGGTGGAAGAGATGCTCCGCAACCCTTTCTCCTGGGACGGGCTCAAGCGGGCTTTGCGCGAGGGGCGGGTAATAATCGAAGACCTGGGCGAGCGTCTGGGGTTATTTACCACCAAAACTTTGCAACCGGAACCGATTCCTTTGCGTTTGAAAGTGATTCTTTTGGGCGACCCGCTACTTTACTATATATTTTTCCATTACGATCCTGACTTTCAGGAACTCTTCAAGGTGAAGGCGGAATTTGGCACCCTTATGGACCGGACGCCAGAAAATGTGCGTAAATACGCCGCCTTTTTCCGCACCCTCTGTGAGAAAGAGAAGCTTTTACACCTGGATGCCTCAGCGGTGGCTAAGCTGGTGGAGTACGGTTCGCGCCTGGCAGAAGATCAAGCTAAACTGGCCACTCAATTTTCGGAAATAGCCGATGTGGTGCGCGAAGCCTGTTATTACGCTCGCAGAGAGGGAGCGCTGTACGTCTCGGCCTCGCACGTGCGCCAGGCTATCGAAGCCCGCTTTTACCGCTCCAATTTGATCCAGGAGCGCATTCAAGAAATGATCAGGCGGCGTTTTATTAAAATCGAGGTGACGGGAGTTCGGCCGGGCCAGGTCAACGGTCTGGCGGTGATCGATCTGGGCGATATCTCTTTCGGCCGACCGCAGCGGATTACAGCTACCGTGGCGGCGGGCAAAGAGGGGGTAATCGATATTGAGCGGGAAGCACGGCTGGGAGGGCGCATCCACACCAAGGGAGTGCTCATCCTCACCGGTTACCTCAACGAGAAGTATTACCGCGAGGCCCCTTTGAGCCTGGCGGCGCGCCTGGTCTTCGAGCAAAACTACGAAGGGGTGGAAGGGGACAGCGCTTCCAGCACCGAGCTATACGCTCTGCTTTCCGCTCTCTCCGGGTTACCGCTAAAGCAAAACCTAGCGGTGACCGGTTCGGTTAACCAGAAGGGGGAAATTCAAGCGGTAGGCGGGATCAATGAAAAAATCGAAGGGTTTTTCGATGTTTGCCGGGCCCGTGGGCTGACCGGGGATCAAGGGGTGATTATACCCGCAGCCAACCGGGAAAACCTCATGCTGCGGGAAGACGTGGTGGACGCGATTCGCGAGGGGCGTTTTCATATCTACCTGGTGGAGACGGTGGACGAGGGGATAGAGCTCTTGACCGGGGTGCCGGCTGGAGAGAGGGACGCGGAGGGGAAATTTCCTCCCGATACCGTGCACGGCCGCGTGGCAGCTCGGCTTAGAGAAATGGCCGAGCAGGTGGAAAATCTGGAGGAGAAAGAAGAGGAGAAAACGGAAGAGAATGAGGGCAATAACACCGGGGCGGGTGGCGGCACAGACGGTGCAGAAGATTGAAATCCCCGGTTGGGGTCTTTGCTGGGCTTTCTGGTCGGCAAGCGGGGAGCTGCTTCGCTTTTCGCTGCCCGGCGGCCGGGAAGCGGCGGGAGGGGAGGAGAGGGTTCTCCCGCAGGGGGAAAGGCTGGCTCTTTGCCTGCAAGCTTACGCTGCCGGTGAGCGGGTGGATTTTTCGTGGGTCCCTCTAGCGTGGGACGGTTATTCTTCCTTTCAGCGGCGGGTATTGGTCTGGACCCGCCGGCTTCCTTACGGCGAGACCATCACTTACGGCGATCTGTCGAGACGGCTTAAGCTCCAGAAGGGGGCGCGAGCGGTGGGGCAAGCTCTGGCGGCCAATCGCACCCCGGTCATCGTGCCCTGCCATCGGGTGGTGGGGCAGAAAACGCCGGGGGGCTTCAGCAGCGGGCTGGAGTGGAAGCTGAAGCTACTGCGCCTTGAAGGAGCTACCAGGCCAGGTTGGTGACCTTTATTAATAGACCGGAGGCTATTAGAAGGGCTTTTATCGGGTGGGTGGTTTGTGTTATAATGCTTCTCGGTCTGGCTTAGAGGAGGGAGTTTGGCAAGATGTACGCCGTTATCGAGACGGGCGGTAAGCAATACCGAGTGGAAGAAGGGCAGCGCTTGCGGGTGGAGAAGCTGCCAGTCGGGGTGGGCGAGGTGGTTACCCCCCGGGTGCTGATGCTGGTAAAGGACGAGGAAGTCAAGGTGGGCACCCCGGAGGTTGCGGGAGCTCGGGTCGAGCTGCGCGTGCTGAGGCACGGGAAGCAGCCTAAAATCGTGATCTTTAAATACAAGCCCAAAAAGAATTACCGGCGCAAGCAAGGACATCGTCAGCTTTACACCGAGGTCTTAGTAAGCAAGATCGAGTCTTGAGCCGAGGGAGGAGGGAACAGCCATGGCTCACAAAAAAGGCGGAGGTAGCTCGCGTAACGGGCGGGATTCCAACGCGAAATACCTGGGCGTAAAATGCGGCCACGGCGAGAAGGTCTCGGCGGGGTCGATTCTGGTGCGTCAGCGCGGCACTAAGTTTCATCCCGGCCGCAACGTGGGGCGGGGTAGCGACGACACGCTCTTCGCGCTGACGGACGGTTTCGTGCGCTTCCACAGCAGGGGAAGAGAGCGCAAGTACGTGAGCGTGGTCCCGGCGCTGGCCGATTAAGAGCCGGGTCGTGGTGCGTCTGTGACCGGGGATTTCAGAGGCGGGGAAGCCCGCCTTTTGCTTTTTCGGCGAGCGGGGAGGAGAAGTTGGTGGCTAGGGCATTAATGGTTCAGGGCACAACCTCTAATGCTGGCAAGAGCTGGATGGTAACTGCGCTTTGCCGGTTGCTGCATCAGGAGGGCTGGCGAGTAGCCCCTTTCAAGGCCCAGAATATGTCGCTCAATGCCTGCGTGACCCCCGAGGGTGGAGAGATCGCCTACGCTCAAGCCTTGCAGGCCGAGGCGGCGGGGGTGGTCCCCACGGTGGATATGAACCCGGTACTGCTCAAGCCGCAGCGCGATACGGTGGCCGAATTGCTGTTGCGGGGGAGGGCTGTGTGCCAGTTAGCGGCGCGCGATTACCAGGGAGAGTGGCTGGAACGCGCCTGGCAGGCGGTGCAGGATAGTTTCGCTACCCTGGCCCAGCGCTACGAATGCATCGTCATCGAGGGAGCGGGTAGCCCCGCAGAGGTCAACCTGCGTGACCGCGACTTGGCCAACATGCGGCTGGCTACCTGGGCCGGAGCTCAGGTCCTGCTGGTAGCCGACATCGACCGGGGAGGTGTTTTCGCCCAGCTAGTGGGCACTCTGGAATTGCTTTTGCCGGAAGAGCGAGAGTTGGTCCGCGGTCTGGTGATCAACAAATTCCGGGGCGAACTTTCGCTGCTGGAGCCCGGCCTGCACTTCCTGGAAGCACGGACGGCTAAACCAGTCCTGGGCGTGCTTCCATACGAAGAGTTGCCGGCCCTGGGGGCGGAGGATTCTCTTTCCCTGGGGGTAGGAGGGGGGGAAGGGGAGCTCGAGGTGGTGGTGGTGCAGCTGCCTCGGATCAGCAATTTTAACGACGTGGAACCGCTTAGCCTGGAGCCGGATGTTTCGCTGCGTTTTGCGCGCCACCCACGCCAGCTGGGGCATCCCGATCTGGTGATTATTCCGGGTACCAAGAACACGCTGGAGGCGTTGTTCTGGATGAGACAAGCTGGATGGGATCGGGCTTTGCGGCAGGCATTGTTGGCGGGAACCTTTATCCTGGGCATATGCGGCGGTTACCAATTGCTGGGGGAGGAGTTGGTGGATCCTGGGGGCTGGGAAGGGGATTCGGGCACCTATCCCGGCCTGGGATTCCTTCCCGTAACCACGGTTTTCGCTCCCGGGAAGGTTACCCGGCGCCGGCGGGGCCGGGTGGTCGCTCGTCACTGGCTGGTGCCGGAAGGCGTGGAGGTGGAGGGTTATGAGCTCCACCGGGGTCTTACCCGGGCGGCAGGAGAGGCGCAGCCGCTTTTTCTCCTGGAAGGAGAGAGAGAAGGGGCTTGGTCCGGGCGAGTGGCGGGCACCTATCTGCACGACCTGCTGGCGAGCGATGGTTTCCGCCGCGCCTGGCTGGATGCTTTGCGCCGGGAGCGGGGCTTGCCACCTCGTTCCTTTCCTCCCCGTTCGTATCGCTTATTCCGGGAGCGCTCTCTGGATCGGATGGCGGACTTGTTGCGCGGGCATCTGCGCTTGGAACTTATTTATAGCTGGTTGCAAAAGGGGTAGGAGAAATGAAATCGGTGGTTATTCTGGCTGACGGGATGGCTGACCGCCCTTGCGAGGAGTTGGGAGGGATCACCCCTCTGGCCTATGCCCGAACACCTTTTATGGACGAGCTAGCCTCTACCGGCTTGGTGGGAGAAGCGCTGCACGTGCCTCCGGGGATGCCCCCTGGGAGCGATGTGGCCAATCTCTCGGTGCTGGGCTACGATCCCCGGCGCTACTACACCGGGCGCGCTCCTTTAGAGGCGGCCAGTCAAGGGATTGAATTGGCTCCTGATGACCTGGCACTGCGCTGCAACCTGGTAACGCTGTCACCGGCCGCCGATTACACCGAGCGGGTGATGGTGGACTATAGCGCCGGGGAAATAGCCACCGAGGTGGCGGTAAAATTGGTGGCCCAGCTGCAGGAGCGACTGGGAACCTCCAGCCTGCGCTTTTTTCCCGGCGTAAGCTATCGACACCTGCTGGTCTGGCGCGCGGGGCCAGCGCCAGAAAGGCTGGAACTCACCCCACCCCACGATATAACGGGTCAGCGCATCGGTTCTTTCCTGCCCCGAGGCGAGGGGGCGGAGTTGCTGCTGGACTTGATGCGACGGGGAGCTGAATTGCTGGCGGCTAGCGACTCGGCAGCTAACGCTATATGGTTTTGGGGAGCGGGGCGACGGCCCCAACTGCCCGCTTTCCGGGAGCGCTTCGGCCTGGAAGGGGCGGTGGTGGCGGCGGTGGACCTGATCAAAGGCATAGGAAAGCTTGCGGGAATGCGCGTGCCCCTGGTTCCTGGGGCCACGGGCAACACCCACACCGATTATTGCTCCAAAGCCCGAGTGGCACTGCGCAACTTGGAAGAGGTGGACTTCGTTTTCCTCCACATCGAGGCCCCGGACGAGGCGGGGCACCAGGGGGATGTCCAGGCTAAGGTGCAGGCTATCGAGGCCATCGACCGGCTGGTTCTGGGAGAAATGCTGCCGGTGTTGCGATCTCGCTACCCCTCCTGGCGCTTGCTTCTTCTTCCCGATCACCCCACGCCGGTGGCCCTCCGGACCCACACTGCCGACCCGGTACCCTTCCTGGTAGCCGGTAACCCCCCTCTGCCCGGCTCCGGCAGAGGGAGTGCTTTTACTGAGGCGGAGGCCGCTGAGTCCGGCTTTCGCTGGTACGAGGGGCACCATTTGCTGCCCTGGTTTTTGGGGCGGGAGGCGGAGCTGGCTTGAAGCGCCTGGTGGTAGCGGGGGTGGGGAGTGGCAGCGGTAAGACCACGGTGGCCCTGGCATTGATGGCGGCCTTCCGGCAGCGCGGGTTACAGGTCCAGCCCTTTAAGGTGGGGCCCGATTACATCGATCCTAGCTGGCACGCCCTGGCGACTGGGCGGGCCGGGCGCAATCTTGATGCCTGGCTGCTTACGGAAAGGCAGCTACTTTGGCTCTTCCAGTATGGAAGCCGGGGAACTGATATAGCGTTGATCGAGGGTGTGATGGGGCTTTACGATGGCTGGGGAAGCACTACCGAGGGTAGCACCGCCGCGCTCAGCAAGCTCTTGCGGGCCCCGGTGGTGCTGGTGGTGCCCGCTGGGGGGATGAGCGCTTCGGCGGCGGCCGTGGTTCTGGGGTTCCGGGAAATGGATCCGGAGGTAAAGCTTCGGGGGGTAATCTTCAACGGGGTAGGAAGTGAGTATCACGCTCGGTTGTTGCGTGAAGCGGTGGAAGAGCGGGCAGGGGTTCAGGTGCTGGGGGCGATCCCTCGCCGGCCAGAGCTGGAACTCCCCTCCCGGCACCTGGGGCTAGTACCCGCGGCGGAAAATCCGGAGGGCCAGCAATACATCTCTCGGTTGGCCGATCTGGCTCGCCAGCACCTGGATCTGGAAGCTCTGGAGCGCCTGGCGGCTGAGGCGCCGCCCCTGCCTTACCCGGAGGAGTTCTTGCCTTTACCCTGTTCTTCCCGGGTGAGAGTAGCGGTGGCCCGCGATCGAGCCTTCACTTTCTACTACCCGGAAAACCTGGAACTCCTGGAATCCATGGGGGCGGAGCTGGCCTGGTTCAGTCCTTGCTCTGACCCCTCTCTGCCGGAGGGGAGCGCGGCGGTTTATTTAGGAGGGGGCTTCCCCGAATTGCTGGCCGAGGAGTTGGCCGCTAACCGTACTTTGCGTGAAGAGCTCCGCCTGGCGGTGGCCGCGGGAATGCCGGTCTACGCCGAATGTGGCGGATCGATCTATCTGGGCCGATCCCTGGTCTGGGAAGAAAAGGAGTTCGCGCTGGTGGGGGCGCTACCATTTCGTACGGTGATGGAGAAGAGACGCCAGCGCCTGGGTTACGCGGAGGCCGAGGTGTTGACCTCTTCGCCCTTTTTCCGGCGCGGTGAGCGGGTGCGCGGGCATGTCTTTCACTATTCCCGGCGGGAAGGGGGTGGGGAGTTTTTACCCCCCGCTTTCCTGTTGCGGTGGGGACGGAGAGAACCAGAACCGGAGGGCCTGGTTCACCAGCGCACCCTGGCTTCTTACCTGCACCTGCATTTCCTTTCCTTTCCCTCCCTGCCCAAGCGCATAGTGCAGGCGGCTCTCCTTTACCGCCAGGAAGGAATTTCACGCTCTGGAGCCGAACCCTCTTAAAGAAAAGAACCGCTGAACCGGGGGATAATTCATGGAAACCGAAGATGCTCTGGCGCTTTTACGTGCCCAGTATCATATTTTCGCTAATCACCTCCAGGTGATATTGGGGCTTTTAGAACTGGGTCGAGTGGAGCAGGCGCGCGAGCAAATCACCCGGGCGGCGAAGGACATCGCCTCGCAGAGCCAAGCCCTTAAATGCGGTCTGCCGGAGGTGGCCTGGCTGTTGTTGTGGTTCCAAGCCCAGGGGCTGAAAATCGGGTTGCGGGTCTTTCTGGATCTGGAGCCAACCCCTCCTTTCTCTCTTACTCCCGCGCAGCTCGATCTATTGCGTCGTTGCCACCGGCTTTTGCTGGACTCCGGGCGGGAGACGGAGCTGTTGGTAACGGGAAAATCGTACCCGGAGGGTTACTGGCTGCACTATTTGGGGAACCTCAATTGGGAAGAGGTGGCAAGAGAGTTGTCTTCACCGCAGGTCAATTGGGGTCCGGAAACTCTAACCATCAAATTGTCAATGGGTGAGAAATAAACCAGTATGTTCTACGATTATCTCAAGATTCACGTTAAAGCAGGGGACGGGGGCGATGGTTGCGTGGCCTTCCGGCGAGAAAAATACGTGCCCTTTGGAGGGCCGTCAGGAGGTGACGGCGGCAAGGGAGGGGACGTTATTCTCCGGGCCGACGCTCGGCTCCGCACCCTGATCGACTTCCATTTCCAGAAGCATTTCAAAGCGGAGCGAGGCGGGCATGGCCAGGGTAAAAACCGCACTGGCAAAAACGGGCGTGATCTAGTTTTGCGGGTTCCGGTAGGGACGGTGGTTCGGGATGCGGCGAGCGGGGCGGTGATCGCTGATCTGGTGGAAGACGGGCAGGAGGTTGTCGTGGCCCGAGGGGGCCGGGGAGGTCGGGGCAATGCTCGCTTCGCTACCTCCACCAACCAGGCCCCACGCTACGCGGAAAAGGGGGAGCCCGGAGAGGAACGTTGGCTGGAGTTAGAATTAAAGCTTCTAGCCGACGTGGGGCTCATTGGTTTGCCGAACGCGGGCAAATCGTCGCTCTTGAATCGGGTTTCGGCAGCTCGGCCCCGGGTGGCCGATTACCCTTTCACCACCCTGGAGCCTTGCCTGGGAGTGGTGCGGCTGGCCGAAGGAGAAAGTTTTGTGATGGCAGACCTCCCGGGTCTCATCGAGGGAGCTCACGCGGGTGCCGGGTTAGGCCACCGCTTTTTGCGCCACATCGAGCGCACCCGCTTGCTGGTTCACGTCTTGGATATGTCGTCAACGGCGGCGATGGACCCGCTCCGGGCCTTCGCGGTTGTGAACCGCGAATTGGAACTCTACAATCCTGAGTTGGCGCGGCGGCCCCAGATCATCGCGGCCAACAAGATGGACTTGCCCGGCAGCGAAGCGAATCTCCAGCGGCTACGGGGGGAACTAAAGGACTACGAGATTTTCCCCCTTTCGACGGTGACCGGCGAGGGAATACCGGCTCTGCTGCACCGAGTGGCAGCCCTCCTGCGCCAGCTCCCTCCACCCTGCCCTCTGACCCCCGACTCGCTGCCGGAGGAGCCGGAGTTGCGTTGGGAAGGGGAAGTTCTGGTGATAGGGGGTGAGCTCGGGCGGCGTCTGCTGGCCATCGATTGGGAAAACCCGGAAGCCCGGCGGGCGGCGGCCGAATCTTTGCGCCGCTCTGGTGTGGAGCGCCGGCTGAAGAGTGCAGGCGCGCGCCCGGGCACGGTCATTCGCATCGGCGATCGCGAGTTCATTTTCACACCAGCGGAAGGGAATGAGGGAGAGCAGTGAAGCGGGAAAGTTTCCAGCACTGCCGCCGACTGGTGGTTAAAGTCGGGACCAGCTCTCTTACTCATCCTTCGGGGGAACTGCACCTGGAGCAGATGGCCAAGCTGGTGAACGAGCTGGCTTTGGCGCACCGGGAAGGACGGGAGGTTTTGCTGGTCACCTCGGGGGCTATTGGTGCCGGTATGGGCAAACTGGGCCTCAAGGGTCGCCCTCGGACCATCCCGGAGAAACAAGCCTGTGCGGCGGTGGGACAAAGCCAGCTTATGCAAATCTACGAGCGCTTTTTCGCCTCCTACGGGATAACCGTGGGCCAGGTGCTGCTTACCCGCGACGATTTGGCTCACCGCCGTCGTTTCTTGAACGCCCGTAACGCGCTGCGAACTCTGTTGGAGTACCGGGTTATTCCCATCGTTAACGAGAACGACACCGTGGCTGTGGACGAGATCCGTCTGGGTGATAACGATACGCTCTCAGCGCTCGTGGCCAGCTTGATAAGCGCTCAGCTGCTGGTCATCCTATCCGATGTCGAAGGGCTTTACACCGGCGATCCGCGCCAAGACCCGAACGTCCGCCTCATTTCCGAGGTGGAAAAACTCACCCCGGAAATATGGGCTCTGGCGGGAGGCCCTGGTTCCTGCTTGGGTAGCGGGGGCATGAGCACTAAATTGGAGGCAGCGCGCATTGCTTCTCGCTCCGGTTGCCCGATGATCATTGCCCGGGCTTCTCTGCCAGAGGTATTGCCACGCCTTCTGGCCGGGGAGGAAATTGGCACCGTTTTCTGGCCCCGGGAGAGGCTGCGCGAGCGGAGGCGCTGGTTGCTTTTCGGCGCCCAGGTGAAAGGGCGGATCTGCGTGGACGCTGGGGCGGCGCTTGCGCTGCGGCAAGAAGGGAAAAGCCTTCTTCCTTCGGGTATCGTGGCTGTGGAAGGTGACTTCGAAGCCGGTCACGTGATAAGCATCGTGGACCCGGAGGGAAAGGAAATCGCCCGGGGGTTGGTGAACTACTCCGCAGCGGAAGTGGCTCGGATCATGGGGCACCAGACCTCGGAGATTGAGAGTTTGCTTGGTTGCCGCCTCTACGATGAGGTGGTGCACCGCGACAATCTAGTGCTGCAAGAGTGAGGGGGTAAAAGGGTGGAAAGACTATGGGCTCCATGGCGCGCGGCTTACGTTACTCAGGAGGGACCGCGCCCCGACTGCATCTTTTGCGCCAAGCTGCAGGATAACCGCGACGAGGAGAACCTGTTATTGCTCCGGTACCCACACACCTTTGCCCTTATGAACCTCTACCCTTATAACAACGGCCACCTGCTTCTGGCCCCCAACCGCCACGTGGGGGACATATGCGAACTCACTCCGGAGGAGAGTGCGGAGCTGATGGCTCTGAGCCAAGAACTGGTCAAAGTTATACGCCGGGTAATGAATCCCGACGGATTCAATATTGGAATTAACCTAGGCAAAGTGGCTGGAGCCGGAATTCCTGAGCACTTTCATATCCACCTGGTTCCTCGCTGGGAAGGGGACACTAGTTTCATGACCGTTTTCGGCGAAGTGCGGGTGATTCCGGAAGACCTCAAAGCTACCTACGCCAAGTTAAAAAAAGCTTTAGAGGAGGCGGGCCGGGCGTGAGCACCATGGAAGCGGCGGTGAAAGTCAAAGCAGAGCGAGCTAAGGCGGCGGCTAGGAGGCTGGCCTACCTTTCCACGGCGGTCAAAGACCGAGCTCTACTGTCTATGGCCGATGCGTTGGAGCGGGAACAGGACTTGATTTTAGCGGCCAACCATCGCGATATGGAAGCAGCGCGGGCTAAGGGCCTTTCTCAGGCCCTCCTCGACCGCTTGCTGCTCAACCAGAAACGGGTTCAAGAAATGGCTAAAGGCTTGCGCGAGGTGGCGCAGCTTCCTGACCCGGTGGGCGAAATGGTGGCCATGTGGAAGCGCCCCAATGGCCTCTTAATCGGGCAAATGCGCGTGCCTCTGGGGGTGGTAGGGATAATTTACGAAGCCCGCCCCAACGTCACCGTGGATGCTGCCGGCCTCTGCCTCAAAGCGGGCAATGCGGTGGTTTTGCGCGGGGGCTCGGAGGCTCTTAACTCCAACGCCGCCATCGTCCAAGTGATAGCCCGAGCGGCCACCGCTGCCGGTGTGCCTGAGGGGGCAATAGAGTTTATTGACCTGCCGGAAAGGGAAGCGGCCCAGGTGTTGATGCGGCTCAACGGTTACGTGGACGTGCTTATTCCTCGTGGTGGCGCTGGTCTGATTCAGACGGTGATCCGCACCGCGACCGTTCCCGTTATTGAAACGGGGGTGGGTAATTGCCATACCTACGTGGATGCGGCGGCCGATTTAGCTAAAGCGGAAGCCATCGTTATTAACGCTAAATGCCAACGTCCCGGTGTGTGCAACGCCATGGAGACCTTGCTGGTGCATCGGGAGGTGGCGCCGCGCTTCTTGCCGGTGGTGGGCGAGAAGCTCCGGGAGCTCGGGGTAGAGATAAGGGGCTGCCCGCTTACCCAGCAATACCTGCCTTGGGCCACACCGGCGCAGGAAGAGGATTGGGCCACCGAGTTTTTAGACCTCATTCTGGCCGTCCGGGTGGTAGCCGATCTGGACGAAGCTCTAGATCACATTTACCGCTACGGTACCAGGCATTCGGAGGCTATCGTCACCGAGGACTATACGGCGGCTCGTCGCTTTCTGGAAGAGGTGGACGCAGCGGCGGTTTACGTCAATGCTTCCACTCGCTTCACCGACGGCGGTCAATTCGGGTTCGGTGCTGAAATTGGCATTTCCACCCAGAAACTCCACGCCCGCGGCCCTATGGGATTAAAAGAGCTCACCACTGTCAAGTACATAGTCTTGGGCGAGGGGCAGGTGCGAGAGTGACCTTTTCCCTCCCGCGCTCGTAAACTGAGTCTGCGGGAGGGTGGGAAAAATGCATATAGTGATCGATCCGGGACACGGGGGAAGTGATCCGGGAGCAGTTCGCGGGAATCTGCGGGAGGCGGATCTCACTCTCAGGTTGGCCAAACTCGTGGTGGAAAGGGTGGCTCCGCCGGCGACCATCATCATGACGCGCGGGGAAGACCGGGACGTTTCGCTTAATAAGCGCGTACAGATAGCCAACCACCACAACGCCGATCTTTTCCTTTCCCTGCACTTCAACGCGGGTGGGGGGAGGGGCTTTGAAAGTTACATCCATCCCTCTGCTCCTTTCCTCACCCGCTACTACCGGCAGATCCTGCACGCGGCGGCCACCGGCTTTCTCCTTCCGCAAGGGACCCGGGACAGGGGAGGGAAGGAAGCCGACTTTTACGTGCTCCGCTACACCCACATGCCCGCGGTACTTTTGGAGTGCCTTTTCCTGGATCATCCCGAAGACGCTCGTCTTCTGTCCAGGGTTGGTTTTTTGGAGGCACTGGCTACGGCCCTGGCTCAGGGAATAAACGTGGTTAAGCGGGATAAAGAGCTTTTGCGCAAATTCCTTGGCTGAAAGGGGAAAATTAGTGATTGATCGGGGGGCGGAAAAGGTTTATAATGGAGCCAAGCAGGATGGAGACTCCGGCATGCGCTTGGGTCTGCTGGGTGGGACCTTCGATCCCATCCACTTCGGTCACCTGGCCGTAGCGGAAGCGGTGTTCTATGAGATGAACCTCGACAAGGTTTATTTCGTGCCCAGCCGGCAGCCTCCCCATAAAAGGCGGAAGGTGACGCCAGCGGAGCACCGCTTAGCGATGGTCAAGTTGGCTGTAGTCTCCAACCCGAACTTTGAGGTTTCAACCGTGGAGATCGAGCGTCCAGGTCCTTCCTTCACCGTGGATACGGTAAGGGAATTCCTCCAGCTCTACCCCCAGGCAGAAGTTTTTTTCATCCTAGGGATGGACGCGCTGGCCGAGTTTTTGACCTGGCATCGCGTAGAGGAGCTCTTAACGCTCTGCCGCTTTGTGGTGGCTACGCGTCCGGGATATTCCGGGACTAGCAAGGTCATTCGGGGACGCAAGGTTACGGTGCTTCCGGTTCCTGGAGTAGCGGTTTCTTCCACGGAGATCCGGGAACGGGTCCGCGCAGGAAAGCCGATCAGGTATCTTCTGCCGGAAGCCGTAGAGGAGTACATCCACATCCGCGGTTTATACCGGTAAGGCGTGTTGGAAGTCTTCAGATCTGCAAGAACCACAACGTATCAAGAGAGGTGAGGCAAGTGGCGCGGACCCTGTATGTGGGCAACCTACCGTGGTCGACGCAAGCGGAAGAGCTGGCGGAGATTTTCTCGGCTTACGGTGAGGTGCTGTCCAGCCGGATCATTGTTGACCGGCAAACGGGTCGTTCGCGGGGCTTCGGCTTTGTCGAAGTACGCGACGAAGATGCAGAACCCATGGTTCGGGCTCTTAACGGAGCTGAGTATGGTGGGCGCGTTCTCGTCGTGAACGAAGCTCGCGAGCGGCAGCAGAGCCGTCCTCGGCGTTAACCGGGGAACGATAAACTTAAGGAAGCTGGGGGCCAGAGGACGCTCGCGATCGAGTGGTCTTGTGGCCCCTTATCCTATCAAAAATTACTAGCGAGGAGAGCGAGATGCCAGCGTGAATGCTAAGCAAATAGTAGAGCTGGTGCTTGAGGCCGCCCAGGCCAAGAAGGCCTACGATATTCTGGTTCTCGAGGTGGGTCAAATCCTTCCTATCTGCGACTACTTTGTAATCCTCACTGGCGATAACCCCCTGCAGGTAAAGGCGATAGCTAAAAACGTGGAAAAAGTGCTGGCCGAGCACGGAATAGCTGCCCTGCACCGTGAGGGTTTCCGGGAGGGGCGGTGGGTGCTGCTCGACTTTGGCGAGGTCGTGGTGCATATATTCTTGGAGGAGGAGCGCGAGTTTTACGACCTGGAGCGGCTGTGGCGCGACACTCCGGTGCTGTGGAGGGAAGAGGCGCACTCCGGCTGAGGAGGAGGGCTATGATCAAGGACGAGGTTTTGCGAGAAGTGGCTCGCCTGCGGGACGAAATGGTGGCCACTTTGATGGATTTAATCTGTATTCCCGCCCTGAGTCCGGACAGCGGGGGGGAAGGGGAGTTCCGTAAGATGTCCAAGCTGGAAGAGGTTTTGCGCCAATGGCCTTTCGATCGGCTAGAACGTTATGACGCCCCCGACCCCCGAGCTTTTCAGGGCGTACGCCCCAACCTAATAGCCCACTATTACGGTGAGCGAGGGGATCATGGTCCCCGGCTGTGGATTTTGACCCATCTAGATGTGGTCCCCCCAGGCGATCTGGATCAGTGGACGGTGACCTCTCCTTTCACTCCCCGACTGTATGAGGGGAAGATTTACGGCAGGGGTAGCGAAGACAACGGGCAGAGTTTGGTGGCTTCGCTTTACGCCGTGAGGGCTTTCATGAACTTGGGGCTCCGTCCCCGGCGCACCTACGTGCTGGCTTTCGTCAGCGATGAGGAGACCGGTAACCTTTATGGGATCGACTGGCTGATGCGCACGCATCCCGAGCTATTCCGCCCGGACGATCTGGTGCTGGTGCCCGACGGGGGAAACCCCGATGGAACCTTTATCGAGATCGCTGAGAAGAGCCTGCTGTGGTTGAAGGTGCGCGTCGAAGGAAAACAGGTGCATGGTAGCACGCCGCACAAAGGCTTTAACGCTTTCCGGGTGGCGCTGGATTACGCTTGCTCTTTGGATCGCGAGTTGCACCGGCGGTATTCTGACCAGGACGAACTCTTCGAATACCCGGTGAGCTCCTTCGAGCCTACCGTGGGCGGTAGCCGGAGTGACGCTCCTAACATTATTCCCGGCGAGGCAGAGCTGGTTTTCGATTGCCGGGTGCTACCTCGCTATCCCCTGGGGGAAGTGATTGTCACGGCGGAGAGGCTGGTGCGGGAGACGCAGGAGCGCTATCGGCGAAAGGTTAAGGAGGAGGACTTGCCCCGGTTGCAGCTGGAAGTGTTGCAGCGCATAGAATCGCCACCAACGCCGCCCGATAGTCCCATAGTCCGGCTTTTATCCCGGGCCATAAGAGAGCTTAGGGGGAAAGAGGCGCGGGTGGGAGGGATCGGCGGAGGAACCTTTGCCGCCTATTTCCGTCGGCGAGGCATCCCGGCGGCGGTGTGGGGGACCTTTGACGAGATGGCCCATCAACCGGACGAGTATGCTAGGGTGGATAATCTGGTGGCTGACGCCCAGGTGATGGCTTATCTGGGATTAGCCGAGTGACTTTATCGCAAAGTCTTGGTTTTACCGGTGACTCAGGGAGGAGACCACTCGCCTCTCCCGCCCGATCCGGTTTCACGACCAGCCGCGCGAGTGGAAGCCGAGGCTACAGACCCTATGCAACGGGTTATAGGGTGAAGTGGCGAAAGAAGCTCTTAGTCTTTCTCCCCTTGGCTTGGCTGATCTCCTCTCCGCACTTCTTGACCTAGAGCCCTTTGTGGGTTGACTTTGGACTGGGGTTGAGCTATATTTAATAATAGTCTAGCGTGGAGCTGTGGTGTAGCCTGGTTAACATACCTGCCTGTCACGCAGGAGATCGCGGGTTCAAATCCCGTCAGCTCCGCCATAAACGCCACGGTAGCTCAGTTGGTAGAGCAGAGGACTGAAAATCCTCGTGTCGGCGGTTCGATTCCGTCCCGTGGCACCAGGTTTAGTATGGCGAGCGGAAGTGGCTCAGCGGTAGAGCATCGCCTTGCCAAGGCGAGGGTCGCGGGTTCGAATCCCGTCTTCCGCTCCAGAAAATTCAGGGTTCCCGTGAGGCCGGGAACCCTTTTCGTTTGTCTTTTACTGCAAAGTTACTGCAACCAGCGGGTTGGCAGTAGCCGTTTGAGCGGCGAGGCGCTGGCTTCTTGCTCGCGAGCTCCTTACCTTCCGATGTTGGGCTTCATTTTCAAGCTCCGTTGCCGGCCGTTGACCTTGGGCGTAAACCTCGCTTAATTTCTTAAGGGGAAAGAAGGAATAGAGGTCGGATCACCTGAATTACTTTAGGAGGACCTTGGTTGTGCCGAGAAATATGCAAACTGATAAGCATCGGATCTATCTGTTGTTGTACTGCTTACAATAAGTTGAGGGAGGGGTGGCCCTTGCGGCGGGTGCCGGTAGATTTGCTACGACCGGGCATAAGGGTTGGGCGCCCCCTGTACAGTTCTTCCGGTCAATTGCTGGTAAACGCTGGAACGCGGCTCACGGAGAAAGTCATCAAGAGACTGCGCCTCCTGGGTGTTTCGGCCATCTACGTCGACGATGGCTTTCTCAACGATGTAGAAATTAAGGATGTTATTTCCGAGCAGTTGCGGTTACAGGCGCTGGTCCAGGTGCGCGAATTTTTCCAGAATCCGCCGCAGGGAGCCGGTCGGGCCGTCATCCAGGTTAAGGCGATGGTGGATCTGGTCAAGGATCTGGTGGACGAGCTTCTCGGGTCCCAGCAGGTTCTGGTAAGCCTGGTTGACGTGCGAGCTTTGGACGATTACACCTTCGGTCACAGTGTCAATGTGTGTTTGCTGTCGCTGCTGACCGGAATTTCTCTGGGGTACAGCCGCCAGCAGCTTATTTCTTTGGGGTTGGGGGCGCTGTTGCACGACGTAGGCAAAACCTCGATTCCAGCAGAGATTTTGCAAAAACCAGGCCAGCTAACGCCGGAGGAATTCGCCCTCGTTAAATCGCATACGGTGGCAGGCTACCGTATGCTGAAGGCGGCGGGGATCGATAGCTTGGCTTGTGTGGTGGCCCTCCAGCATCACGAGAGGTATTTAGGGCAGGGGTACCCTCAAGGCCTGCGAGGTTCAGAGATCCACGAATTCGCTGCCATTTGCGGTGTGGCTGATGTTTTCGATGCTCTGACCGCCGATAGGTGTTACCGGCGCGCTTACCCAGTATACGAAGCTTATGAATTTATCGCCGGGGCCGGCAATTATCTTTTCGACTACTGGATGGTGCAAGCGTTTCTGGAGAACGTGGCTGCTTATCCTGTGGGCACGGTAGTGCGCCTAACCTCGGGAGCGGTGGGGATAGTGACGGGAACAAAGCGGGGTTTTCCTCTCCGCCCTTCCGTGCGACTCTTTTTCGATGACGAGGGCAATCCTTCCGATCCTCGAGAGTTGGATTTGAGCCAAAGCCCCACCCACGCTGTCGCTGAAGTGGTGCCGGAGGCTGCGTGGCAGGACATGTTGCGTAGGGCAGGAGTTTCCATCGCTAAGCTTGAATAGAACCTGGGCGGCCTAAGCAAGCTAGATCAGAGCGCGTTTACAAACAAGGAGGCAGCAGAATGACCGAGAGGCAGAGGAGAGCGCTTTACGCCTTGGCGGCTTGCTTGGCTCTTCTGTTGCTGGGAGCGGGGATAGGCGCTATGCGCAGGCCAGCCGTGCCAGCGCCCATTTATCGCCCTCAGGTGGTGGCTTTTTATGTGGACGAGCCAGGACATCCCACCGATTCTTTCCCCTCGCTCCAGGCTCACGGAAAGCTGGTGGACGAGATTTCTCCTCTCTGGTACAGCATTTTGCCTGATGGTAATCTGGATGATAAAGTCAATCATGAAGCCCTGCGGTTAGCCCGATCTTACGGCTTGCGGGTAACCCCGCTTATCAACGTGGGCAGAAATGACGATACCTTCTTACGCGATCCGGCGGTTAGGGATCGGACCATCTCTAATATTGTGGAGGTGGTGCGGAGGGAGAATTATCATGGAGTGAATCTGGATGTGCAGCTAATGCCAGTGAATGGTAAAAACTTCGCTCACGATCGCGACCTGCTCACCGACTTCGTGCGTCGTTTGCGGGACGCGTTGCGACCTATGGGGAAGACGCTAGCGGTGTCGGTGGTACCGCATGTCCAGGTTTCCCAGGAAGTTTCTGGTATCTACGATTACGGTGCACTGGCCCAATTGGTCGATAAGGTGGCTTTGATGACTTACGATCGCCACCAGGATTCTAGTCCCCCCGGCCCGGTGGCCCCTTTTTCCTGGGTGGAGGCCAATATTCGCGAGGCGCTTAACCAGGGGTTTCGCCGCGAGCAAATTTTGCTAGGTATCGCTACTTATGGCTATGACTGGCCCGCCGGGCAAAGCGGAGGGTTTTCGCGCCCTAGCAAGGAAATCATGGACCATGCCTCCCGGCTGGGGGTGCCAGTTAAGTGGAGCGATGCGTATCAAGAGCCTTACTATGTTTACACTGCCCCCAACGGGCGCGTACGGGAGATCTGGTTTGAGAACAGCCATACTTTCCGGCAAAAATTGGATCTGATGAAAAAGTATCGTCTGGCGGGGATAGCCGTGTGGCGCTTAGGGTTCGAAGAAAGGCATTTTTGGGATACGTTGCGCCACCACTTTCCCGGCAAATGAAGTTTTTTGAAAAAAATCTGTGTAGCCTTGGTTTAGGCCAAGGCTTCACTTTATAATAAATAATACCTTTGGGGAGGTGGGAAGATGCCTTGGCGTCGATGGATAGCGCCCATCGCCTTGCTGGCTTTTCTGGCAGGTATATTTTTCACTGCCGGCTGCTATTACGGTTCCAGTTCTAAGGCCCCAGCTTTGGCGGATAATCAGGTAGCCCCAGGAGTGGGTCCTAATGCTATTGCTAACATCGTAGAGCAGGCCAGCCCAGCGGTGGTCAAAATTGACACGGTGGCTCCGAAATTCGATCCTTTCTTTAACAATCCTTTTTTTCGACAGTTTTTCGGTGATATGCCGCGAGTGCAGGAGTATCAGGAAGGCTTAGGTTCAGGGTTTTTTATTACTGATGACGGTTATATATTGACTAACGAGCATGTGATTGACGGCGCCTCGCAGATCACTGTCACCGTCACTGGCTTTTCACAGCCCTTTAAAGCGCGGGTGGTGGGGTCGGATTACGATTTAGATCTAGCGGTTTTGAAGATCGATTTGCCCAAGAAAGTGCCTTATTTGAAGCTGGGCGACAGCAATAAGATGCGAGTGGGTGATTGGGTAATAGCCATCGGTAACCCTTATGGTCTAGATCATACCGTCACCGTGGGAGTGCTCAGCGCTAAGGGCCGCCCTATCGACATCGGTAACCGCCACTACAAGAACCTTTTGCAAACCGATGCCGCTATTAACCCCGGCAACAGTGGTGGTCCGCTGCTGAATTTGAACGGTGAAGTTATCGGCATCAACACGGCGGTTAACGCTCAGGCTCAGGGCATAGGCTTCGCCATCCCTTCCGATACAGTGAAGTCGGTGCTTAATGAGCTCATGACCAAGGGTAAGATCGTCCGCCCGTGGTTGGGGGTGCAGGTGGGACCGGTAGATCAGAATGTGGCTCAGTATCTGGGGCTCCCCAAAGCGGAGGGGGCGCTAGTGCTGGGGGTGGTGCCGGGTAGTCCGGCCGAGAAGGCAGGTATTACTCGTGGGGATGTGATTCTAGAAATCAACGGCCAGAAGGTGGCTACGCCGGACGATTTAGTGGCCGCGGTGAAGAATTTAAAGGTGGGCGCGCAGGCCGATGTGTCGCTCTGGCGCGGGGGTAAAATCGTCCGGGTGCAGCTAAAGGTAACAGAAAAACCGGCCGGTATGTAGTTAACCACACTCAAACTATAGGAGTAGTTCCCGCCACCATTTACTTTCTGGCAAGGGTGATGCGCTTGCGCCGCGCGATTGCGATCGTTGTCTGTTTGAGTCTCTGCTGTCTAGGCCTTAGAACTCACTTTGCCTGGGCTGCTGTCCCGGATCTCAAGGCGGAGGCAGCAGTGCTTATGGAGGCTGAGACGGGGCAGATTCTATACGCTAAGAATCCGGAGGCGCGCATGTATCCGGCCAGCACCACCAAGATACTTACCGGCTTGGTGGTGCTGCAACATGCTCGTTTGGATAGCGAGGTGGTGGCGAGACCACCGGCGGTGGGAGTTGAGGGTTCTTCTATCTGGCTCCAAGAAGGGGAAAAGATCTCGGTCAAAGACGCCCTTTACGCTCTCCTGCTCGATTCGGCCAACGATGTGGCGGTGGCCTTGGCTCTCAAGGTAAGCGGAAGTATCCCCGCTTTCGCGCGGCTTATGAATGAGACCGCCAAGGCCTGCGGGGCTACCCATTCGCATTTCACCAACCCTCACGGTTTACCCGATCCCGATCATTACACCACCGCTTTGGACATGGCCCGGATCACGCGAGCAGCGCTCAGCAATCGTATTTTCCGGGAAATCGTGGCTACCAAGGCCTACGCCATGCACCGCTCTTCCGCACCTGACCCCTATGTCCTGGTCAATCACAACAAGCTTTTATGGCGTTACGAAGGTGCCAATGGGGTTAAAACCGGTTACACCACCGTAGCTGGGCAGTGTCTGGTGGCTTCGGCTCAGCGAGGGGGCCGGGAGCTCATAGCCGTGGTCTTTAAAAGCGAAGGTACCGAGGTCTGGAACGATGCCACCAAGCTTTTGGACTACGGCTTCAACGCCTTTCAGCCGGCTCGTATTTTCCAAAAGGGAGAAGTATTGGGGCAAATATCTGTGCCTGGGGGAAATCAACCTTTAGAGATGGTCGCGGGGGATAATTTCACCTATTACCTGCCCCGTGAAGACCATAGCGCTTCTTTGCCCTCCTGGCGGCTGCTGGTGCAGCCGCTGCGGTTGCCGGTTAAGGCCGGTAGCCAGGTGGGGGACATTGTGCTGACCGGAACTCAAGGAGAGGTGAGGATTCCGTTGTTGGCCGGCAATACGGTGACGTTGCTTCCTCTATGGCAGCGCTCTGGTGGCAAGGTGACTTTGGGGTTTCTGGGGATAGTCCTGGGCTTGGTTTATTGGTCCCGGCGCCGGCGCCGGTATCGCTATCAGCGCTAGGGTAAAATTTTTTCCAGGAACCGGGCCAGGGGGTGAGCGAAGGGAAGAAATATTAGCCCTGTGGCCAGGTTATAGAGAGTGTGAGCGTTGGCGATTTCATGGGCGGCTCCGGAGCTCAGCCGTTCAGAGAGCTCGCCCCAAGGCCCCAGCAGGGGGAAAAAGAGCAGTGCTCCCGCCAGGTTTACCAGAAAGTGAGCCACCGCCACTCTGCGCCCGGCGCTAGAGCTCGCCAGGGATACCAGGAGAGCGGTGAAACACGTTCCCAGGTTGTTGCCCAAGACCTGCACCAGCGCAGTTTGGCGGCTGATCACTCCCTGGGCGTAGAGAGCCATGGAGAGGCCGGTGGTCAAGCTGGAGGAATGCACCATAGCGGTGGTCAGGGTGGCGGCAAGGAAGACCAGGAATTGGTTGGGTTCACCGTTTGGCGGCGAGGGAAAGAGAAAAGCGGGAGTTCTCATTGCTTGACAGCCGGCTTCTAGGCAGGTGATGCCGACGAATAACAGGCTCAAGCCCAGCAGGCCCAGGCCTAGATAGCGCCAGGGCGGGCGCAGGCAAGCGAGTAAAGCTCCGACGGTACCCAGGAAACAGGCAAGGTTTTCCGGGTGCCAGGCCATTAATTGCACAGTTAAGCAAGTTCCTAGATTGGCTCCTAATATAACGCCGATGGCTTCCGGCAAGGGCAGCAGGTGGCTGTGCACCAGGCTAATGGTGAAAACTGATACCACTGTGCTGCTCTGGGTTAGAGCTGCCGCCACTGTTCCGCCCGCAAATGAGCGCCAAGGGCCGGCCAATACTCTGGCTAGCAGCGCTTGGCTACACCCGCCTCCCAGGCGGGTCAATCCTTCTTGCAGGAGTTTGAGACCCCCCAGCAATAAAACTAGCCCTGCGATTCCCTCGATCATTTTTCTCGCCCCAGCGAAAAAATTTATGTCTTTAAGTTCTGCGTCATGCTAAAATAAGAATGAGCAGGATAAAAATGGCGGGGAGGAAGGAGCATGTGTAGATACCTAATCCTAATACATTTCCGGAGAGAGGAGGCCCGGGTATGGGGAGATCGCGCTTCTCCGGGGAAAGCGGGGAGGATAACACCTTGATGGTAATTCCCCGAGAGCCTTCGGTGCTATTTGTTTACTGGGACCTTTCGCCTTGCACTCAAGTCCTTATGGCGGGCAAAAAATGGGGTTTGCGTCTCTGGTGCCGTCGCGGGGTCGAGTCAAACTTGCTGCGCGAAGTTTTCCCTGCTTTCTTCTGCGGAGATTGGTACTTTAACGAATTGGAGGCGGGTGTGGGCTATCGCTGCGAATTGGGCTGGTGGGAGGGTGACTTTTTCATTCCTCTGCTGGTCTCCGATTGGGCAGCTACCCCTCCTCTCCCTGCTCCCTGGCAACCTCCCTCGCCAGAAACCAGGCCGGAGTTTGAGGTGCCGGAAGAGCGGGTGGCGCAGCTTGCAAAACCGGTTATGGGTGTGAGTTATTTCTCTTGGCTTACCCCTAGTTAAGCTAGAGTTAAATTTTAAAGTTTAAGGAGTGAGGATACGTTGGCGCGCGGATACCTGGCTTTGGTATTGCACGCCCACCTTCCTTTTGTCCGGCATCCGGAAAAGGAGAGGCAGTTAGAGGAAAACTGGTTTTACCAGGCGCTTAACGAATGTTACCTGCCACTATTGGACGGGCTTCAACGCCTGGCAGAAGAGGGAAAGCGTTTCCGCCTGACGCTTTCCCTCTCTCCTACTCTACTGAGCATGTTGGCCGATCCACTGCTGCTAGGGCGCTTTGAACGCTATCTGGAACGGCTTCTGGCGTTGGCGGAGCGAGAATTGGAGCGCACGGCCGCCACTCCTTTCTACCCTTTGGCCAGTTTCTACCGGGAGCGTTTCCAGCGCCATTACCAGCTCTTTACCGAGGAATGGGGACGGGACCTGATTCGGGCCTTTAAACGCTTGGCGGTGGCGGGGAAACTGGAGTTGATAACCACTTGCGCCACGCACGGGTATTTGCCCCTGATCAAAGAGCGCGAGGCGCGGCGGGCGCAGATAGCCGTCGGAATCGATTGTTTTGCCCACTACTTTGACTATCGACCCGCGGGGTTCTGGCTGCCGGAATGCGGATACGTGCCTGGGGTGGACAAGTTGCTGGCCGAAGAGGAAATTCGTTACTTTTTCCTAGAGACCCACGGGATTTTAAGCGCTTCGCCTTCGCCGCGCGCTGGAGTTTACGCTCCTCTTCTCACCCCAGCCGGGGTGGCGGCTTTGGGGCGCGATCCGGACAGTTCTCGCCAGGTGTGGGATCGGCACATGGGCTATCCGGGCGATTATTGGTACCGGGAATATTACCGGGACATCGGCTATGAGCTCCCCTGGGACTATTTGCAGCCTTACCTTCCTTCCGATGCGGTGCGGACGGACACCGGTTTCAAATATTACCGCATCACTGGCCGCGAGGACAAAGAGATCTACCAGCCAGAGCGGGCGCGGGAAAAGGCAGCTGAGCACGCTCGCCACTTCTGGTATCAAAGGCTGGAGCAAGCGGCCTATCTCTGCCGCTGCCTGGGCCAGCCGCCCATCATCGTGGCTCCTTACGATGCCGAGCTTTTCGGCCACTGGTGGTTTGAGGGCCCCTGGTGGCTGGAAGAGTTGATGCGCTTGGGGGATGCGGGTGATGGGAATCTGGAACTGGCCACCCCTTCCGACTATCTGGCGGCTTACCCCCCTACCCAACGAGCTCAATTTAGCCTTTCCAGCTGGGGTGAAGGCGGCTATAGCCGGGTGTGGCTTAACCCAGCCAACGATTGGATCTATCCCCACACTCACCGGATGGAGAACCGCATGACAGCGCTTTGCGATCTCTATTCCGAGGCCCAGGGGCTGAGGAAGCGGGTGCTCGACCAGGCGGCCAGGGAACTTCTACTCGCTCAGTCCAGCGACTGGGCCTTTATTCTTTACGTCGGCTCCACCGTGGAGTACGCTCGGCGGCGGGTAGAAGAGCATATAGCTAATTTCTGGAAGTTGGTGGAGGAGCTCTTGCAGGATCGCGTGGACGAAGACTGGCTGCGCTGGTGCGCGGCTAAGGATAACCTTTTTCCCCAGCTGGATTACCGGGTTTACAGCCGCTTTTGGCAGCGGGGGCAGATATCGAGACCGCGCCTGCGGGTGCTGTTCCTCTCGTGGGAGTACCCTCCACGGGTGGTGGGGGGACTGGGCCGTCACGTTTATGATCTAACCCGCGCGTTGGCCCGCTGGTGGCAGCAGGAAATCACGGTTTTGACCGTGGGCCTTCCCGGATCGCCCTCCCACGAGGAGAGCGGGGGGATAAAGATCCACCGGGTGGGAGTGGGGGAGGAGAGAGATTTTCTCGCCTGGGTGGAGAATATGAACCAGGCCATGATCCGGCAGATGGAATCCCTAAATAATGCTGGCGAAAGTTTCGATTTAATTCATGGCCACGACTGGATGATCGGCGAAGCGGCTTGCTGGGGGCGTGATTGCTTCGGAGTCCCCTTGGTGGTGACCATCCATGCCACCGAGCACGGGCGCCACCGCGGTATTCACACCCCCCTTCAGGCGCTGATCAGCGGGAAGGAAGGAGAGCTGGCGCGGGCGGCCAACCTGGTAGTGACCTGCAGCGAATATATGGCACAAGAAGTGTGTGGACTTTTCGGCCTGCCTCGAGATAAGATAAAAGTAATAGCCAACGGAGTCGATCCGGAAACCTTGGGAGTTAAGGGGTGGCGGGGGCCGGCTCCTCCGTCGCCAGAGCCGCTGATAGTGTTCCTGGGGCGTTTGGTGCCGGAGAAGGGTGTGCAGGATCTTATCCGAGCGCTAGCTTTGATCCGGAAGGAGGTCCCGGGAGCTCGCCTGGTGATCTGCGGTCGGGGCTACTATGAGGGAGAGCTCCGGGAGTTGGTGCGGCGAGAAGGGCTAGAGGAGGCCATAACCTTCGCCGGCTTTGTAGATGGGCAAGCTCGGGAGGCGTTGTTGCGGGAAGCGGCGGTGGCGGTCTTCCCCAGCCACTACGAGCCTTTTGGTATTGTGGCCCTGGAGGCCATGGCAGCGCAGGTGCCGGTGGTGGTGGGGGACACGGGGGGCCTGTCGGAGTTAGTGGAACACGGTGTGGACGGCTTCCGCTTCCCCCCGGGCGATCACCTCTTACTGGCTCGTTATGTGATCGAACTTCTTCGCCACCGCTCGCTAGCGGAAGAGTTTTGCCGCCACGCTTGGATTAAGGTTCGCTCCCGTTATTGCTGGCGCCACCTAGCGGGGCTGACGTTGGAAGCCTACCAGGAGCTCCTGGCGCAAAAACAAATGGTTGGAGGGGAAAAGATTGCCACGCCCTCTGGTGATAGGCAACGGTAAAATTACGGTAACTTTTGATTGCAATTTAGAGATGCGTGATTTTTTCTATCCCTATGTTGGGCAGTGGAATCACCTCCAGGGCAACCGAAATCGCCTAGGCGTGTGGACGGAAGGCAAGTTCAGCTGGGTAAGTCAACCTGTTTGGGAGAAATGCCTGTCTTACAAAGAGGACGCGCTGGTAACCGATTGCCGAGCTTTTAACGCCGAGTTAGAGGTAAGCCTGCTAATCAACGACGCTGTGCACCGGCGGGAAAACATTTACCTAAAGCGGGTGGTAGTGCAAAACCTATCCAACCGGGAGCGGGAGATACGGCTATTTTTCGGGCAGGACTTTTCCGTGGACGAGAACGAAGTGGGGGACACCGTTTTTTTTGACCCTTTCCGTCACGTTCTGTGCCATTACAAGCGCAACCGCTATTTCTTGTTCACCGGCAAAAGTAGCCGCGGGTTTTTCGACCAGTTTGCCACCGGGGTGAAGGGTTTCGGCGGGGCAGAAGGAACCTGGCGCGACGCCGAAGACGGAGTTTTGAGCGGTAACGCCATAGCCCAAGGTTCGGTGGACAGCGCTATCGGCTTTAATCTTTTCCTCCCCCCTTGGGGGGAAGAAACTATTTTTTACTGGATCTGCGCGGGGCGCAATATCCAGGAAGTGCGGGCGCTGGATCAGTTTACCCGCGATCAGACCATGGAGGAGCTCCTTTTCCGGGTGGAAACTTTCAGCCGCGCTTTCCTTTCCGTACGCCCTCGGGAAGAGCAGGCGGTGGAAGATCTTTCTCCGGCGTTGGTAAAGGCCTACCGCCGTAGCTTGCTTGTCGTCCGCGTGCATGTCGACGATGAGGGGGCTATTATCGCTTCCCCTGACTCCGATATTCTCTGCACTAACCGCGATCACTATTGTTACCTCTGGCCGCGGGACGGGGCTTTCATCGCTTATTCGTTGATTAAAACCGGTTACGGCCGGCTTACCCGGAAGTTCTTTGAATTTTGCGCCAACGCCCTGACTGATAAAGGCTATCTCTTGCACAAGTATAATCCTGACGGCACCGTGGGTTCTAGCTGGCACCCCTGGTTAGCGGAGGGGGTGATTCAGCTCCCCATCCAGGAAGATGAGACAGCTTTGGTCATCTGGGCGCTCTGGGAATACTACCAGGAGGAGAGGGATCTCGAATTCGTTTTAAAGCAATACCACGCTTACGTGCGGCCAGCGGCCCATTTTCTGTGCAACTACGTGGACCAATCTTTGCGCCTCCCAGCGGAATCGTATGATTTGTGGGAGGAGCGGCGGGGCATTTTCACCTATACGGCCTCCACGGTGTATGCGGGCCTCAAAGCGGCGGAAGCAATGGCGGAACTCTTCGGCCAGCCGCAATTGGCCCAGCGCTACCACCAGAGCGCCGAGGAAGTTAGGGAGGGCATCCTCAAGCACCTTTACGATCCGGACCGGGAATGCTTCCTGCGGGGTTTGATCTTTAACCGGAAGACCGGCTGTTTCGAACCCGATCCCACGGTGGACAGCAGCGTGGCTGGCGTTTTTCTCTTCGGCGTCCTCCCGCCGCACGATCACCGCGTGGGCAAGACCATGGAGAAGGTGCGGGAGACTCTTTGGGTAAAAACGGAGGTGGGAGGCATCGCCCGCTATTACGGGGACTATTACTTCCGGCAAACCGAGGATCTTACCCGCGCTCCGGGTAACCCTTGGATAATTTGCACCCTCTGGCTGGCTCAATATTATTTGCGGATAGCCCGCAGCATCGATGAGCTGCGCCGCGCTCGCGAGCTTTTAGAGTGGTCCGTCCGCCACTCTCTGCCCACTGGTGTTATGCCGGAGCAGCTTCACCCTTTTACCGGTGCCCCGCTCTCGGTCGCCCCGCTGGCCTGGTCGCACTCCACGTACGTGGTAACTTTTCAAGAATATTGCGCCCGCTACCGTGAGCTCTTGCGCTCACGGGAGGAATTGCAATTCACGTTTGGCTGATTGAAAGGAGAGGTTGGGAGGCTTGTTGCAAGGGTATGCCACGGGGATAGGCAGTCTGCCTCACCAAGAAGTGGAACCAGCTTTGGCGCTTATCGCTCGCTCCTTTCCTCTTATGCCCCATTGGCCTCAGTTGCCCCGTCGCACCCAGGCGGAAGGTTTTGTTACCCAGTTTTTAAGCGGGTTAAGGGTGCATGGGGTCTTGGGAGAAGGGGATAAGCCGGTCTTTCTCAACCAGAGCGAGGACTGGGCGGAGCGCTTGACCCGTTTCTACACCTATTATCTGGGAGCGGAGGAGGGGAGCGAAGAGGCGCTGGCCACTTTTATTCCCCCCAGGGAAGCGATGAGCGGTTTCTACGCCTTCCAGGAGGCTATGGCTCAAGGGGAGTTCGACGAGGCTGTGGCTTTGAAGGGCCAGATAGTGGGTCCTTTGACCGCTGGTTTTCAGCTGACCGACGCTTCCGGGCGCCCGGCCTATTACGATCCCGAGCTCCGCGAACTCCTCCTGCGCACTCTGCAACTGGTGGCCCGCTGGCAGGCCAGAGAACTCAAGCGCTGGGGCCGGCCGGTGGCCATCTTCATAGACGAGCCGGGCGTTAGCATTTACGGGCAATCCACCTATATAACCGTCAGCCGAGAGCAGATAATGGCGGATATGGGAGCTCTGGTGGCGGCGCTCAAAGAAGATGGGGTTTACGTGGGAGCCCATTCTTGCGCCGCGGTGGACTGGAGCCTTCTGCTGGAGCTCCCCATCGACATTCTAAGTTTCGACGCCTACGGTTATTTCAACTCCCTTTTCCCCTTCCGGCGCGAGTTGGCCGACTTTCTCCAGCGAGGTGGCGTGCTGGCGTGGGGTATAGTGCCCACTAGTGAGAAGGCCTGGGAGGAAGATAGTTCCAGCCTGGAGCGCCGGTTACAGACTTGCTGGGAACAGCTGGCTAACAAGGGGATCGACGAAGCCGCCTTGCGTCGCCAGTGGTTGATAACTCCCAGCTGCGGTACCGGCCTTCTTTCTCCCGAACTGGCCGAGCGCATCTACGCTCTCACCCAATCGCTGGCGGCCTCTTTGGGTGATTAAATGAGTCTTATAGACTACCATGTGCATACCGCGCGTTGTGGGCACGCGGTGGGTTCGATGCAAGAGTATCTGCGCCAAGCCGAGCTTCTGGGCCTAGCTGAGCTGGGCTTCGCCGATCATCTCCCTCTGTATTTTTTGCCGCCGGAGCGGCGGGATGCAGGGTTGGCCATGCCTATGGAGGAGCTCGGGGAGTACGTGGCTGAAGTGGAGGAATTGAGGGGCAAAGCCCGCTTATCGGTTAAGCTAGGCATTGAGGCCGATTATATCCCCGGCTGGGAAAGGGAATTGGCTTCGCTTCTTGCTGCCTATCCTTTTGATTACGTGCTGGGATCGGTGCACTTTTTAGACGGCTGGGGTTTCGATAACCCGGCGGAAAGCGCGGGGTACGAAAAGTGGGACGTGGATCTCCTGTACGAGCGATATTTCACCACTTTGCAGCGGTCGGTCCGCAGCGGGCTTTTCGACATCGTGGCCCATCCCGACCTTATCAAGAAATTCGGTTTCCGGCCCCGGGGGGAATTGCTGTTCCTTTACCGGGAGACGGTGGCCGCCATCTCCGAAGTCGATCTGGCGGTGGAAGTAAACACGGCTGGACTGCGTCACCCGGTGGGCGAAATCTATCCGTCGGTGGAGTTTTTGCGTCTCTGCCGGCGTTACTGGGTGCCGGTGACTCTGGGATCGGACGCGCATCGGCCCCAGGACGTGGGGCGAGATTTCGACCTGGCACTCGATCTCTTGTGCACCGTCGGTTACAAAGAGGTGGCCTGCTTCACCGGGCGTCGGCGTTCCTCGCGCCGCTTGCCCCGCTGAAAAAATTAATTGTCCTGAGGACTAGCGGTAGCGCTCAGGGGAAGGTATAATTATCACCGTTATAAAAGCCGCCTATTCTTAATTAAATTAATGAGACGGGGAAAGGGAGCGTGAGAGTAATGGCACCGGGATTACCTACGCCCAAAAAATACTTCGTTACCGCTGGAGCCGCCGAAGGGGCGACGCCGCTTAACGCCTTCGATAACGCTTTGCTGGCAGCCCGCATAGGTAATGTCAACCTTATCCGGGTTTCCAGCATCCTTCCGCCGGGGACCGAGTACGATCCCCAGCTACAGTTGCCGCCGGGATCGCTAGTTCCTACCGCTTACGGTTATATCATCTCTACCACTCCGGGAGAAATAATCTCGGCTGCCTGCGGTGTGGGGATTTCCCGAGAGAGTTTTGGAGTCATCATGGAGTTTTCCGGCAAGTGTACGGCCCAGGAGGCCAGGGATCGGATCGAGCGCATGGTGCGGGAAGCCTTCGAGCACCGGGGCATGGAGTTGGCCGATATTAAGATTGAGGCAGTGGAGCACCAAGTGCAGCGTGTGGCCTGCGCGCTGGCCGCGGTGCCACTCTGGTATTAGGGGGGAAAAAAGAGCGTGGAACTCTGGTACACCGAGAATCAGAACGACCATTTACGTTTCAGCTGCCGGGTGACCCGGACTCTGCATGTGGAGAAGACCCCGTTTCAGCACTTAGCGGTGCTGGAAACGCCTGTTTTAGATAGAGTGCTGGTCCTGGACGGGATTGTCCAGACCACCGTCTGGGACGAGTTTATGTACCACGAGATGATCGCTCATGTTCCTCTTAATACCCATCCTCGCCCAGAAAAAGTGCTTATCATTGGTGGGGGCGATGGTGGTACTGCCCGAGAAGTGGTTCGCCATCCTCGGGTGGTTAAAGCCGTGATGGTGGAGATCGATGAGCGGGTAATAGCCGCTTCACGGCAATTTTTACCTGAGCTTAGTCAGGGCCTAGATAGCCCCAAACTGGAGCTTCGCATCGAGGACGGAATCGAGCACGTGGCCCAGCACCCGGGGGAATACGATGTCATCATTGTTGACTCGCCCGATCCTGTGGGGCCGGCGCGGGGCCTTTTTGGTCGCCAATTTTATGAAGAAGTTGCCAGGGCTTTGAAAGACGATGGTCTTTTTGTGGCTCAGTCCGAATCTCCTTTGTTCAACGCCGAGCTCATCGCCGAGATCAACCGCTATCTGCGCTCGCTTTTTCCTCTGGTGCGTCTCTATTTGACTTGTGTGCCCACCTATCCGGGAGGAATGTGGAGCTTTACCCTGGCTTCTAAAAGATACGATCCTTTGCAGGTGGAGCCGATCTCTATCCCGGAGCTCCCCTACCGCTACTACAACGCCGGGATACACCACGCTGCCTTCACTCTCCCCCAGTTTCTGAACGAGCTCCTAGATCAGGATTGAAGATGCAAGTTAGAAAGCATGTCTTTTTGGGAGCGGAGAGCACTTACGAGCAGGCTCGGGCCGTGCTTCTGGGAGCGGGGCTGGATGTCACCGTTTGTTTCCGCCCCGGCACCCGGGAGGGTCCGTGTGCCATTCGTCACCTCTCCCAATGCCTTGAGGAATACAGCCTGGATCTGGAAGCGGATTTGCGCTCGGTTCCCTTCAGCGATCTGGGGGATATCGAATTGCCTCTGGGCCGGGTAAAAGATGCCCTGGAAGTGATAGAGCGAGCCGTATCCCGGCTACTGGCGGACCAAAAGCTCCCCGTGCTTCTGGGCGGCGAACACCTGGTGTCCCTGCCGGCGATCCGGGCGGTCTTTCGCTATTATCCGGAACTGGTGGTGCTCCACTTAGACGCCCATGCCGACCTTCGTAACGAGTATCTGGGAACCCCTTATTCCCACGCCACCGTGATGCGGCGCGTAGCCGAGATGCTAGGTCCGGGACGCGTCTACCAATTGGGGATTCGTTCAGCGGACCGGGAGGAGTTGGACTTTGCCCGTAGCTGGACCTCGCTTCACCGCCACGAGGTTTTTCGCCCCTTTCAAAAGTTGCGGCCGGAACTGGAGGGCAAACCTCTTTACCTGACTTTGGATATCGATGTGCTGGACCCGGCCTTCGCTCCTGGCGTGGGAACTCCGGAGCCCGGTGGCATCGCTCCTTCCGAACTATTTCATTTCATTCACGCATTGCGGGGCCTGGATCTAGTGGGGATCGATGTGGTGGAGGTCAATCCGGCCTTTGACCGGGCCGGCCTGGCTCCCTTACTGGCCGCCAAGGCGATCCGGGAGTGCCTGCTCATTTGGCGTGCGGCTGCAAGTTGGTAAGCGGCGCACCACCAATTAATTCCGGACCTTGCTCCTGGAGTCTCATTGTGCTACTATAACAATAGAAAAAGGCCCTGCGGTGAGCGTGGACCTCTTGAAGTCCTGAGCCAACACCAAGAAAAAGGGAGCCTGGCTCTGGCTGGTGGATCGCAAACCCGGCGGGTAGCGAGAAACAGCCAGGAGGGCACCCACCTGTCGGGAGACGGGTTCATGGTGACTTTGAGGGTTCACGGCACACGCGGGGTTTATGTTTTAATTCTATCCTCAGGGGTGATCCTCCAAGCTTGGCTCGTGTGGCGGTAGCTTTTTCTGGGGGCGTGGACAGCGTTGCCGCCGCTTGGCTGCTTTTGCAGGCGGGGTATCAGGTTTTTGCCCTCACTATGCTGGTTACCGGCGAAGAAGAGAAAGCGGTGGAGGTGGCTCAACGATTAGGTATCGCGCATTGGACGGTCGATTTGCGAGAGCCTTTCCGGCAAGAAGTCATTCTTCCCTTCGTCCGGGCCTATCTTTCGGGCCTCACCCCTAACCCCTGCGTGTGGTGCAATCACAAGCTTAAGTTCGGTCTTCTCCTGGAGCGAGCTCGGGCGCTGGGAGCGGATTTTTTTGCTACCGGGCATTACGCTCGGGCTTTTTTTGATCCCGCTAGAAATCGCTATCTCTTGGCGCGTGGACGCGATAGACGCAAGGATCAGAGCTACTTTCTCTACCTTTTGACTCAATCGCAGCTGGCCTACACTCTCTTCCCTCTAGGGGATCGTAGTAAAGCCGAAAACCTCGAGCTGATAAGGCGGCTGGGATTGCCCACCCGCCCGGAAAGCCAGGATGTTTGCTTCCTGCGGGGACGCGACTACCGGGAAATGATCCGCGAGTTGGCGGGAGATGGCTTAAAGCCGGGACCCATTGTTGATGTAGAGGGGAAAGTCGTAGGCACCCACAGGGGGCTGGCTTATTATACGGTGGGGCAGAGGCGGGGGTTGGGGCGTGCTTGGGGTCGGCCCTATTATATCTTGGCTCTCGACCCCCGCCGGAATGCCCTGGTGGTTGGACCGGAGGAGTTCTTGTATCGCTCCCATTGCTGGGTAGACGAACTCAACTTCATCCTCTGCGACCGGCTTGCGCTGCCCGTCCGGGCGGAGGTGCAGGTGCGCTATACTGCTCCCGCCGTTCCCGCCGTCATCCGCCCCGAAGGTGAGCGAGTGCGGGTGGACTTCGCTTTTCCTCAGAAAGCCGTGGCTCCAGGGCAAGCGGCCGTTTTCTACCAGGAGGATCTGGTGCTGGGAGGAGGTACCATCACTCCTTACGAAACCTACGGGTGAATATCAGCGCTTCTTCATCCTCGTAGAGAGGAGCTCCTTGCATTCCTTCTTCCAACCGGAAAAAGCGGTCATCCACCGTTTCCACACGGAACATAGCGGAGCGATACCAATTGTAGCGAGGCCAAGTTTGGACGAAGGGGAGATCATCGCGCACGCTTTCAAGCAGATAGTCCCAATTGACGTACTCGTTGAAGTCATGGATAATATCGGTTATAACTACGCCGAAATGTCCGGTGATTTTGGCCTGGAAAGCACGCCACTTGGTCAGCGAAGACTCGGTCCGGGTGAGGCCAAAATAGCCCGCGCAGCCAGCTCCTTTAAGTCCAGCCAGCCCGCGCCCGATAAAAATGGACAGCGCTTCCAGCGTTTCCGGCGGATCGGTGAGGAAGGTATCAAAACTACCTCGCAACTCCGAGGGCAAAGGGTGCACTAGGTCGAAGGAATGAGCTTCCACGGGCAGATTTTCTCTAGCTGCCACGGTGTTAATAAAGTGGGATAGGCGTTCGTCCACCTCCAGCACTACCACTCGCCGGGGGAGTCCGGAGAGTCCGGCCGCCAAGCTAACCAGGTCATCGTCTCCCAGCACTAGCAATTCTTTGCCCTGAATATCGCCACGGTCGGCCATCATGGCGATGCGGGCTACGGTGGTTTCCTCGGTGACGAACCCCTGATCGTAGTTGATGACGGGGAGGGGTCTGGCGGAGGCGCAGGCGCGGAAGCGTTGTAACAGGCCCTGCCAGCAATCTAAGCTAACGCCGCGCCGGTTGCAGACTTGGCAACCCGACTCGATGAAAGGCTCGACTCCCTGTTCGCGGGCTAGCCTTTCCCCCGCTGGGGTAAGGGTTAAGCGCTGGTTCTCCGCTTTAACCCAGCCTCGCTCGATAAAGCACCTGAGGCTTTCGGCCACCACATTAAAAGGTCGGCCGGTAAGATGGGTGATATGCCAGAATTCATCGGAAGTTTTAAGGGCGCTAAAAACTCGCCTAAGATCGGCACCGGAAATAGGAATACCGGTCTTGCGGGTGAGTTCAGCAGCACAGGCTTCCATGTTCTCCTCCCTACGCGCGGAAGTTTTTCTGGTGAACCAAAGAAGAATACTACATGCTTCGGAGCGTAAAAGCAAGTTTTTCTCTCCGCTCGCGCGTAAACCGTCTCGCGGAAGGGTCTCGGGCGGAGGGTAAGAGCAGGCCGGTAAGGGCTCACGGCGAGCTCTTTTCGCCTCCCCTGCTGGCGAGGGCGTGGGGAGTCAGCCGGAAAGCCGCTTGTTGAAAAGAGACCCCCCTTGTATTAAAATAGCGCCTAAATTCAAATTTTCCGGGGCATTGGAGGTAAGGGAACTTTGACCTACAAGATTGCTGTCATACCGGGTGATGGAACCGGTCCCGAGCAGGTTCGCGAAGGGCTGAAAGTGCTGGAGGCGGTGGCGCAGCTGGAAGGGTTTCGCTACGAAACCGTGCTTTACGATCTGGGCGGTGAACGCTACCTTCGCACCGGGGAAACCTTGCCCGACGGCGTCCTCGAAGAGTTGCGGCAATTCCACGCCATTTATTTGGGGGCCATTGGCCACCCGGAGGTAAAACCAGGCATCCTGGAGAAGGGTATCCTTTTGCGCCTGCGCTTCGAGCTCGACCAATACATAAATCTGCGCCCGGTCAAACTTTACCCAGGGGTAGAAACTCCTCTCAAGGATAAGGGGCCGGAGGATATAGATTTTGTGGTGGTGCGGGAGAACACGGAGGGGCTTTATTCTGGCGCTGGGGGGTTTTCACGCAAAGGAACCAAGGACGAGGTGGCCCTGCAAGTTTCCATCAACACGTATAAGGGAGTAGAGCGTTGCGTACGCTACGCTTTCGATTATTGCCGCAAGCGTAACCGGAAGAAAAAACTTACCCTCTGCGGGAAAACCAACGTTTTGACCTATGCTTTCGACCTCTGGGAAAGAGTCTTCCATTCGGTGGGCGAATCCTACCCCGATATCACCAGGGATTACGCTCATGTAGACGCCATTTGCATGTGGATGGTGAAAAATCCGGAGTGGTTCGACGTTATCGTCACCGACAATATGTTTGGCGACATCATCACCGATCTGGGAGCCATGATCCAGGGAGGGCTGGGGATCGCCGCGGGCGGTAATATTAATCCCGAAGGCGTTTCCATGTTCGAGCCCATCGGAGGCTCGGCACCAAAGTACGCGGGGAAAAATCAGATCAACCCGCTGGCCGCCATCATGGCTTTGGCCATGATGCTAGAGTACCTGGGGGAAGAGAGGGCGGCTGCCCGGGTGGAGCGGGCGGTACAGGAGGTTTGTTCCCGCCATCTCAAGAGTATGGCGGCTGGGCGCATGGGTTACACCACCAGCGAGGTGGGGGATCTGGTGGTTCGCCATCTCGATCTAAATTAGGTAGCGGTCCAGGTAAAGCAGGGTGATCGATATTATTAGTGCCAGGGAGCCGAAAACCCAGTCGATGCGACGGAAGCGGTTGGGAGCCAGCGAGCGGGGCTCGCCGGTGTAGCCCCTGGCCTGCATAGCCTGATAGACTTCTTCGCTCAGCGCCTGGGTTCTTATTAGGACGTTGCCTATAAGGGAGCCGAGGAAGCGCCTTTTTTCCTTGGCTGGCGCTGGACCTACGGTGCGAAACCGGTAGCTTTCGAAGGTTTCTAAAGAAAGTTGGAGCAGCAGAAAGATATAACGCAGGGCCATTTCCAGGATGAGCACAAAAAGCAGGGGGATGCGGAATACACGCAGGGCTTTGAGCAGGCTGGGCCAGGCGGTGGTCAAAGTTAATAGCAGCACCGCTGCTACGGAGTCGGCGGCTCGTAGCACTATAGTTACCGCTCCCTGAACTCCTTGCCTAGTAATGGCCAAAGGAGCTTGGAAGTAATGGCTTCCCCAGTGAAAGCTGACTTTGGGGATCAGAACCCAGATTGGGTCCCCTGGAGTTATCCAGTTGAAAAGAGCAGGAATGACCATCACTCCGGTGAAGAGAGGGATAAAAAGCCAGACGCGTGCCAAGTAAAGCCGCAGCGGTAAGCGGGAGAGCCAGGCTACCACCACAGTCAAAAAATTCAGGACCACTAAAGTGGTAATATGGTGCGCTAGTCCCACCACTCCTATAAAGGCTACGGTAGCCAGCACCTTGGTGCGCGGGTCCAGGGACTGGTAGAAGCCTGATTGGCGAGCCATAACCGAAGCAAAGAGTTCATCGGCGAAGAGCTGGTGGAGCTCGCGCAGGTTTTTTTCAATGAAGCCGGTGTCCCGATGTCGGGACACCGGCCTGGCGCTCATTTATCCGACCGGGCCAGGATGCGGCCCAAAATGTAAGCTACCAATGCTATCAGCACCACGCCCACGACGGCGGCGAGAATATAACCCAGGGCCTGTTGGCCGAAGGTCTGGTCGTAGCCTGGGAGTCCGTAATCGGGCATGAGGGCGTGCCAGGTCCCGGAAAGCTTGGCTAAACCCTCAGGCACGTGCCCCAGCATTTCTTTGAGTTCATCACTGCCCCACTCGCCCCAGGCAGATCCTTTGGCTAACAGGCCCAAGGGTGAGAGGACGATAAGCACGACGATCCAGAACCAGAACTTGCGATATACTGGCATTGCCCTCTACCTCCTTATCGGGGCAGCATCAAAGAAGAGATCTTCCTGGTGGGCTTTTTGCAAGTAATAGACTACTAGACCGGTGATTATGGCCTCCACTATCCCGGCTACGGTGAGATGGGCTAGCATCATAGCCGGGATGGACTGGCTAAGGCTGTAAGGACAGTAAAGGGGAGCTCCAGTGGCCGATTTGAATAGCAGGGGCTGGATGCCGAATTCTACTGCGGCGCAAAAAGCGGCGGCGTTGATGCCGATGTAACTGCCCACCATGCTGGCTAAGACCCGGCGCCGGCCTCCGACGCTGAGAGCGCGATAGATGGCGTAACCAACGAAGGGTAGGACGAAGGCCATATTGAAGCAGTTGGCGCCTATGGCCCAGACACCGCCGTCGCCGAAGACCAACGCCTGGATGACTAGGGCAGTGGACACGGCGATGCAGGCGGCCCAGGGTCCTAAAACTATGGCGTCGAGCGTGCCGCCCACTGCGTGAGCGGTGGTGCCGTCGGGGACGGGTACGTTGAACATCATGATGACGAAAGAGAAAGCAGCCGCCAAGGCCAGGAGGGGAACCTGCTTGGCCTGAAGGGTCTCCCGCGTTTTTTTGGCTGCTACGGCCCAGACCGGAATCATGGCGGCGAAGAAAACGGCGCAGGTAGAGGGGCTTAAATAACCGTCAGGTATGTGCATTGTCTTTCCTCCTTTCGAGACTGGACCACCCGGTTTCGCTCTTGATGGAAGTGAGCGGATCATCACCTCCTCGACAAGAAGCCACGGAAAGCCCCCCTAGCAGCCTCCGTGGCCTCGAAGATACTGGCTTCAGCCAGCTTATTCCAGCGAGTGAACCAATTCTATTACTTCAAACCCTTCCCGTCAACAGTTTTTCGCTGATCCTATACCGCTATGTAGACCCAAATAGATCTTTGTCGCAAAATTTTGCCCCCCGAAAGGAAGGATAGAGCTGATATCACAGCCAATTTTATTGCTGGTAGATAATGGTTAAAAGGAGGGGCTGTTGCTGATGGTGCATTTTCGGGACTTCCCTGGGGTGGCGCTGATACGTTACTTCCAGCGGAGCTCTCTGCTGCTGGCGGCACGGGTTTGCGAATTCTGGGGCGCGCGGGCCATAGCTTTGCGGCTGGTGGAGAAAGTGTTGCGGCGTTTTCCCCGCAATCGCCGCCTAGCGTTATGGGCGGGGAGGCTAGCTTTCCACCTGAACCGAACCGAGCGTGCCTTGCAGTGCGTGTTGCTGGCCTGGCCCCGGCTGCAGCCTAAAGAGCTGACCGGGGATCGAGTAGGGGCTTTGGCTGCCAGTTTGCCCCGGCGCGATGCCGCCTGGATTCTGGTATCGTTGGGCGATTATTGGCGGCGTCAGGGAGAGGCGCGGCGAGCTCTATCCTTCCTGGATCGCGCGCTGGCGCTGGGTTGCCACACCAGCTCGCTTTTTTTTCAACGCGGCTGGTGTCTGCTACAGCTGGACGCGCCGGAGGAAGCCTTGCGGAACTTCCAGGAGGCTCGCTTAATGGGGGAAAGGGGCCCCCTGCTCAGCTTCAACTTGGCGGTGGCTTTGAGTCGCCTGGGCCGCTATAGCGAAGCGCTCCGCTACTTCCAGGAGGCGCAGCGGCGAGGCATGAAAGGTGAAGAGCTCCACAACAATATGGGTTTTTGCCTTTTTCAGCTGCACCGCTACCGCGAGGCGGAAGCTTGCCTGGAGGAAGCTTTCCTTCTGTCCGGCGGCGATGTGGAATTCGGAGTAAACCTGGCGGCCTGCTATTTAAAGAACGGGAAGGCGGAGCAGGCTTTGGACCTGCTTCTGCGGCTAAAGCGCTCCAGCGCGTGCGACCCGGTCTTGCTCAACAACCTGGCCTTCGCTTTGGAAGCTTGCGGTAGGGGAGAGGAGGCGCTGGCGCAATACCAGGAGGCGGCGGCGATAGCCAGCGAGAAGGATAAGCCGATTTATTTGCTAAATTTGGCTTCCTGCTTGGTAGATCTGGGTCGCTACGGCGAGGCTTTAGCTCTGTGCCACCGGCTGGCGGGGGAGGTCAGCGACCGGAGACTGTGGAGCCTGCGGGCTAGCATCTTAGCCGAATTGGGGGAGGCTGCAGCTGCCACCGAGTGCTACCGGCGAGCTCTGGGCTTCACCGGTTAATCTTGGTAGAGGCGGAGCCCCCAGCGGCGGGCTGCCTCCAAGGCTTGACGGTATTCCTGGCTGGTGGGGCGGCGGTCAAGTGGGGGGAATTCTCGGGCCCGATAAGCAGGGTAATACTGGCCCATGACGTTTACAAAACAGTTGGGGGAGATTTCGCGGGCTAGAAACTCCATCACCTGTTCGGTACCGGCTAGGCCAGCTGGTAGCACCAGGTGGCGCACCAATAGCCCGCGGACCGCCAGCCCTTGCTCGCTGATTTTTAGATCTCCCACTTGCCGTTGCATCTCCCGCAAGGCAACCTTCGCCACTTCTGGATAGTCGCGCGCTCCCGAGTACTTGGCGGCGATCTCTCCATCGGCGTATTTGTAATCGGGCATGTAAATATCCACAATGCCATCCAGCAGGGCCAGAGTTTCTAGGGCTTCATAGCCGCTGGTGTTGTACACCACCGGGAGGGAAAACCCCTGCCGGCTGGCGCGGAAGAGAGCAGCTAAAATATGGGGGACAAAGTGGGTGGGAGTGACCAGATTGAGGTTATGGCATCCCTGTTTCTGGAGGTGCAGCATAATGCGACTCAATTTCTCGACGCTGACGGGGCTGCCTTCGCCAAGCTGGCTGATCTCATAATTCTGGCAGTACACGCACTTTAAGGGGCAATAGGTGAAGAAGATGGTGCCAGAGCCAAAAGTCCCTACCAGAGGACTCTCTTCGCCAAAGTGGGGTCCGTAACTGAAGACCACCGCTTCCCGTCCCGCCCGGCAGACCCCTTTTTCTCCTCGCAGGCGGTTGACCCCGCACTGCCGGGGGCAGAGATCGCAAGCTTGCATTCGGCGGAAAGCCTCACCTACCCGGTGGGCAAACTCTTGCGCCGGGAGTTGGCGATAGGCCGGTGACAAGTTCATCAGACCACCCAGCCAGCCAGCTTCTGCGGATTACGAATGGTAATCTCCCTGCCCGCCATGTCTATGGAGCCCTCTTTCTTGAAGGTGTTTAACAGGGAGGTCACCGTCTGGCGCGTGGTGCCGATCATACCAGCCAGTTCTTCGTGGGTAAGGCGTAGCTTGATGTGGATTCCTTCATCGTCTTTTATGCCGCAGCTTTCTCCCATCTTGAGCAGCAAGAGCGCCAAGCGTCCGGGTACTTGCCAGCAGACCAATTCGTGCACCAGAGCTTCGGCTTCGCGCATCCTGGCAGCCAGGGTCTTGCTCACTTTTAGGGCCAGGTGGTGGTTTTTAGTAAGCAGCTCGACGAAGTTATTTTTGCTGACAATGGTCAGGGTTACCTCGGTGATGGCGCCGGCGAAACAGGTGCGCTGGCCGTGGTACAAAGCTTCGGCCAGGCCGATGAGCTCCCCGGGATTGCGGATAGCTCCCACGGTGACTTCACGTCCATTAGCGGTTAGGCGGTAGATCTTAACCCATCCTTTTTCCAGAAGGTAAACCCGGTCGGCGATCTCTTCTGGAGCCCAGAGGATATGACCCTTGGGGTACTTGACGGTGGCTCCCGCTTTACGCAGCGCTTCTTTTTCGGCTTCATTGAGGTAAAGAGGTTCGCGGCGAAAAAGAGATCCGTCCTGCAAGTCTTGCGTCATGCCGTTATCCCCACCCTCCGTCCTATTGCCACATGCATAGCCAGTAAAATGGCGTCCCGGGAGGGATTCGAACCCCCGGCCAACAGCTTAGAAGGCTGCTGCTCTCTCCGCTGAGCTACCGGGACGCTGACAAGAGGAAAAGCGGCCTTTCGGCCATCTTTTTATTGTTTGGAGCGGGTGATGGGAATCGAACCCACGTAGCCGGCTTGGAAGGCCGGTGCTCTACCATTGAGCTACACCCGCTCGACTATTATCGCCATTCATATTATAGCTTACGGTCGGCGGTAAGTCAAAGTGGATAGGATTTCCTTAATGGAGGCCAGAGCTCGGGCGCGGTGGCTGATTCGATTTTTAATTTCCAGAGGCAGTTCGGCGAAGGTTTTGCCGTATTCGGGAAGGTAAAAAACCGGGTCGTAACCGAACCCCTCCTCACCGCGCGGTTGCTCCAGAATATAACCCTCTACCGCCCCTTCCGCCAGGTGCTCTTCACCTTCCGGTGTGACCACGGCGATGACGCAACGGAAGCGAGCTCGCCGCTGTTCCCAGGGCACGCCCTTTAGCAACTGCAGCAGCAAAGCTATATTGGCGGCATCACTGCTCGGTTCTCCGGCGAAACGAGCGGAGCGCACTCCTGGAGCTCCTCCCAGGTAATCGACTTCCAAGCCGGAGTCGTCGGCCATGGCGACAAGGCCGGTTAGGCGAGCGACGGTGCGAGCCTTAAGCAAAGCGTTAGCGGCTAGGCTGTCTCCGGTTTCGGGTATGTCGGGAAGATGGGGATAAGAGGCGAGCGAAACTATTTCCCACCCTAGCGGAGCTAGGAGGGCTTGGAATTCCCTCAATTTCCCTTCATTGCGGCTGGCCAGGATTATTTTCAGCATTCTCGTCCTGCCTCCCGATGAAGCTAGCCAAGGTGCCCAGGGCTTCTCGCTGGAGGGACACCAATGATCTTATGCCTTCGGTGGCTAGGTTGAGCATCAGGTTCAGCTCTTCGCGGGTAAAGGGTTTTCCTTCCGCTGTGCCCTGCACTTCCACCAGGTGGCCTTGAGCCGTCATCACCACGTTAAGATCCACCTCGGCCACCGAGTCTTCGGTAAAGGTGAGATCCAAGAGATAAGAGTCTTTGATTTTGCCCGCGCTCACGGCAGCCACCAGGTCCTGCACCGGCAGGGTTTCAATGGCTCCTTCGTTGCGTAGCCAGTCGAGAGCATAAACCAAAGCCACGAAGCCGCCGGTGATGGCAGCGGTGCGCGTGCCGCCATCCGCTTGCAACACATCGCAGTCCACAATGACCGTGCGCTCCCCCAGCGCTTCTAGGTCTACCACCGCTCGCAGCGAGCGCCCGATTAACCGCTGGATTTCCAGGGTGCGGCCGCTGGGTCGACCTTTGATGGCTTCGCGCAAGTTGCGGCTTTCGGTGGCTCGGGGAAGCATTCCGTATTCAGCCGTGACCCACCCTTTGCCGGTGCCCTTGAGAAAAGGCGGCACCTTGTCGTCCACGGAGGCGGTGCAGAGGATGCGGGTGTCGCCCATTTCGATGAGGCAAGACCCTTCGGCGTATTTGTTACAACCGGGGATTATCTTTACCGGTCTGAGTTCCCCAGTGCCTCGCCCGTCCAAGCGCAAACCGTCCAATGCCTCCTTCTCTGGCTGCGATTAACCTGGCCTTCATTGTATCCGCTAAAGAGGCTCTAGCGCAAGCCTGCTTTCCCAGGGAGGCCAGGCGTTGGCTGGCGAGTGCTAGGTTTGCGAGGCAGCCTGGTATTTGAACTTGGCCACCTCGGCGCGGAGTTTTTCCGCCAGCTGGATCAAATGCTGAGTGGCGGAGGCGGTTTCCTCGCTGGTAGCCGTTTGCTCTTGGGCGGCGGCGGCCACGTTGGTAGCGTTGCCGGCCACCTCTTGAGCGGCGCGAGCGATCTCCTCGGTTTGGGCAGTGAACTCATTAACCGCTTGGAGAATCTGGCGGAAGCGTTGCGCCACTCCCTGGGTAATCTTGGTGCCCTCCTGCACCACTTCCTGATTGCGGTCCATAAGCGTAGTGGTCTGGTGGGTTTCCTCCTGGATGGCGCGGATCAGTTTCATAATGTCCTTAGCGGCGTTTGCCGACTGTTCGGCCAGCTTGCGGACCTCCCCGGCTACCACCGCGAAGCCGCGGCCTTGCTCGCCAGCGCGAGCGGCCTCGATGGCGGCGTTGAGGGCCAAGAGATTGGTCTGGTCGGCGATAGAGGTGATAACTTCTACGATGCGGTTAATTTCTCCGGCTTCCTGATTGAGCTGGTGCATGGCTTGAGTAGCATTGCGGGTCACCTCCTGGATGGTACCCATTTGTTTCACCATGCGGTCGAGTTCGCCCTGGCCTTCTTGGGCGTGGCGGGCCATTTCCTGAGCGGTGCCGGCCAGGTTTTGCGCGCCGGCGGAGACCTGCTGAATGGCGGCGGCTATTTGGGTAGCGCTGGTGGCACCGGTAGTGGCGGCGGTGGCAGCCTGTTCGGCACCTTGACTGATATTTTTGGTTTCTTCGGCCAATTGCTGGGCGCTGCGGTTAAGTTCGGCGGCCAGGCGGCGGAGGCTACCCAGCATGAAGGCGATGGCGCGGATCAATTGCCCCAGCTCGTCGCGGTTTTTGATGCGGGGGAGCTTGACCATGAGGTCTCCCTGCGCCACGCGCATGGTGGCGGCCTCCAATGCGCGGATGGGGTTGGACAGCTGGACGCCGATGAGGTAAGCCAGGCCTATACCCACTAAAGTGGCCAGGATTCCACTCCATAGCGCCGTTTGAGCGGAGAAGGCCTCGTAGCGCCTGGCTTCGGCGAGCTGGTTTTCGGCTCGTTTTTGCAGGTAGCTTTGCAGTTCATCGATTGTGGTGGCCACTTCGCGGAGGCGGGCGTTGGTTTCGCTGCGGTTGAGCTGGGTAGCGGCCTCTCTTTGGCCTTTGTCCTGGAGTTCTTTCACCCGCTCGGCCGACTGCTGGTAAAGGGCTAGCTTCTGGTTGACAGAAGTTATCGTTTCCCTGACCTGGGGATCGGAAGTGGTGTTGGCTATATCGCGCAGCATTTGGCTGGCTTGCGCTAGTTTGTTTTGAAAGCGGTTCCAAGCGGCGGGGTCGCTGTTCTGCAGGTAATCACGCAAATCGAGGGTGCTCATCAAAGCTAAGGTAGTAACCTGCTCTCCTTGGTAAAGCCAGGAATAGCCGCGATCTATGACTACATCGTATTTGGCCCGGACCTGGTTGAGTCCCCAGATCCCGGCCACCACCGTGATCACCAGCAACAACAGCACCGCTCCGAAACTGCCAAAGAGCTTCAAGCGCACGCTAAAAAAGCGTTCTTTCTTTTCTTTGTCCTCTGGTTTGGCCATATTTTCCCCTCCCGTTGACGTTTGCACAATAATCGTCCCGAGAGGGGGCAAACTTTACTGAAACTCTCGCCTCATTGGAGGCTCCTATCGCGCGTCTTTCGTGGCGTAGTTTTTGCTTCGGACCACCGCTTTGGCTGCCTTCGTCGCCGATTGCCAGGGTTCTGGTTCCGTTCGGAGCGAAGCCGTGCCGCCCTTTAACCGTAATTTAAAAAGTCATCAACGGACAAAAATAGCGTTGCCGCGCTAGCTTTCGGCTCTTTTTTTACGAGCTGGGCTTGTCCGGCGCCGGTTCCAGTGATACCTTAGTGATAGTACCCTTAAATTCATAGGTTAGGGATTTGACGTAGTATTCACGGCCAGCTCTTATTTCTTGGTTTCCCATGCGGATGTTGGCCGTGGTCAAGGGGGTCTCCCCTTGAAGAGTCACGTAGAGATCTTTGAAATACGGGTCGTAAGCTTGGACTCTTTGCCCCTGTGAGTTGGTTTCGGTGGTTAGGGCCGGTTCGATTTTGACAGCAATAACCTTGACCCCGGTGTATTCGGAGCCGGCCACCATGCGGTCACCCACATGAACCAGTTCCGCCATTTCAGGGGTGAGGTGAGGAACTTCGACCACGAAAGTAACCTTGGTAGGTGCTACCGAGGAGCGAGGGAGGAGAAGCTTGTAGGTGAGACCGCCAACTACCAGTAGTAGCAGCAGTACCAGAAAAAGATCTAGCACGTTGATAAGTCCCAGAATTTTGCCTTGGTTATCGATCAGCCGCATCCGTTTGATCCTCCTTAGAGCTTGCTAGACAACTAACTAATAATTTAGCGCAAGCTTTTTCCTAAGGTCAATGCCGGAAAGGAGATGAAACCTTAAATGCGCCGTTTGAAATCTCCCAAGAAACTCTGGGTGGCCCTTGCCGCAATCTTTTTGCTAGGGGCGGCGGGGGCTTATGGGGCCTGGCAATACCTAGGCTTTAGAGGTTTCCTACCCGGGGTAGGGCAGAGCGCTTTAGCGGCAGAAAAGATTCACATCCTGGTCATGGGCTGCGATGCGCGTAAGGGCGAGACCAGGGGCCGTAGCGACAGCATGATGTATATCTGCGCTGATCCTGCTAAAAAGCAAATTATATCTCTCTCCATTCCTCGCGATACCCTGGTGGATATTCCCGGGCACGGCCGGGATCGGATCAACGAGGCTTTATTTTATGGGGGTCCGGAGCTCAGCTGTAGGGTGGTCTCCCGCCTCATAGGACAGCCGGTGGACTATTATGTGGTCTTTAACTTCGAGGGTTTCGCTAAATTCATAGATGCCTTGGGAGGCATCACCATCGATGTGGAAAAGAATATGTACCATTACGATCCTCAGGACGGGGGAATTTACTCCATTGACCTTAAAAAGGGGGTGCAGCACTTAGATGGGCGGCAAGCTCTCATGTACGTTCGCTATCGCAGTGACCCATTGGGCGACATCGCTCGGGTGGAGCGGCAGCAAAAATTTCTCAAAGCCCTGGTGGCAGAGATGACCAAGCCCGCTAATTTGTTGCGTTTGCCCGTTCTCTTGCCTAAGATATGGGATTGCTTTACCACTAATTTGCCTTTGAGCCAAGCGGTGGCTCTGGCAAAGATGGCTGCGGATATGCACGATGTGCAGGTGGTGGGCGGCGTGCTGCCAGGCTGGTTCGCCAATGATCCTTATTGGCACGTCGATCCCGCTGAGGCCAAGCAAGTGGTAGCCAGGCTCATGGCTGGAGAGCCTATCAAGCAATTTATCCAGGAGACTCCGGGTGGGGTGGAGGTAAAGACCAGCCCCCGCTCCGAGAGCACTATTCCAACTCACACTTATGGAAGCAACGGCCGCAGCGGTTCTCTCCCCTCTAAGAGCCAGACTCCAACCAATCTTCCCGGAAGTACCGGTAGTCCGGTTACCAACGGCCATAGCAATGGCTCGTCTACCAGTAATTCTCCAACCCAGGAACCTTCCTCTAAATCTTATCGGTTGCCGGAGGTGCAGATCGAGCCGGTGCGCCCGGCACCTACCTCTCCCGGAGTTTCTAGCCCTCCAAGCGATAGTGCTGCCCATTCCAGCTCCACAGGCAAGGCATCCCCTTCTGCCCTCGGTAGCTCGAGCAGCCCCGATCAGGCTCCTGCGGCTTCCGCCAACCCTGCTTCGGGGGGGAGCCGGCCTTGATGGAGATCCGAGCTCTCACCGAAATCTTACCTCACCGGTATCCTTTCCTACTCCTGGATCGGGTGACTTTGCTGGAGCCGGGTAAACGGGCCGAGGGCATTAAAAATGTTACCATCAACGAGCCTTTTTTCCCGGGGCATTTCCCTGGGTATCCGGTGATGCCTGGGGTGTTGGTACTGGAGGCCATGGCCCAGCTCACTGCGGTGGCAGTGATGGGGCTGGCCGATTTCAAGAACAAACTGCCTTTGCTGGCTGGCATCGACCGCGCTCGTTTCCGCCGCCCCGTGCTACCAGGAGACACCCTGCGCCTGGAGGTGGAGATTTTGCGCCTGAAAGGGATGGTGGGCAAGGCGCAAGGCCGGGCCTGGGTGGGGGAGGAATTGGCGGCGGAAGCGGAGATCATCTTCGCGGCAGGAGAAAAGAGCTCCGAGGAAGAAAAAGGGAAGAGAAGAGATTAGGTAATGGCGGTTGACCAAGGAGGAAAGGTCGGTTGTCGGGACAGTTGGTAGGCACCTTGATTATAGCGGCGGTAGTGACGGGGATAACGGTACCTTTAGCTATGCGCTTGGCTCCCAAGCTGGGGGCAATGGATGAGCCTAATGAACGCAAAGTGCACTCACGTGCCATGCCCCGGCTAGGGGGGCTGGCGCTCTTCCTGGGCGTCTGGGCCGGCTGGTTGGTGGGAGGAATGCCCAGGGAGTGGCTGGGTTTATTGCTTGGTGCCTCGGTGGTTTTCTTGCTTGGTTTGGCTGACGATATGCGGGGTGTGAATCCATGGGTAAAGCTTCTGGGCCAGATCCTGGCGGCTACCATTGCCGCTGGAGGGGGAGTGCTTTTCGCTTCCATCGGCCATCCCTTGAATGAGGGACAAATGTTTCCTTTGCATGGCTGGGCCTTTCCGGTTACTATCTTCTGGTTCGTAGCGGTTACCAACGCAGTCAATTTGATCGACGGGCTGGATGGGTTAGCGGCCGGGGTGGGAAGCGTCGCTGGTCTTACCCTGGCTGCGGCTGCCGCCTTGGCGGGCAACCCGGAGGGGGTCGCCCCGGCCCTGATTATCAGCGTTTGCCTGCTGGCTTTCCTGCCCTTTAATTTTAACCCAGCTCGAATCTTCCTGGGGGATTGCGGCTCCATGTTCACTGGCTTTTTCTTGGCGGGGGCTTCGGTGCTGGGAGTGGCAAAGACCGCTACGGCGGTAATTATTTTGGTCCCCCTAGTCATATTGGGCATCCCCCTTTTCGATACCTTATTTGCCATTCTTAGGCGCGTTCATTCGCGCCAACACATTTTCCGTCCGGATCGGGAGCACCTACATCATCGCTTGCTAGTTATCGGCTTCAGCCACCGCGGTGCGGTGCTGTTCATTTATGCCTTGAGCGCTCTATTAGGTTTGACGGCGGTGTGGCTCACCCAGTTAACTTTTCCGCAGGGGCTGTTGTTGCTGGGAGGGGTGGCAGCGCTGCTTTTCCTGGCAGCGCTGCGCCTGGGGGTCATTGGTCGGCGCTGGCGCTTACGTTTACGCCAGCACCGGACCGCGGAGGACGTGCTGAAAGGCTGAAGCGATTAATGCGGGGAGAAGGAGGAGGCGGATGAGGAAGTTAAGAAAGGCAGTGATTCCGGCTGCGGGGTTGGGAACGCGTTTTCTTCCAGCTACCAAGGCCCAGCCCAAAGAGATGCTACCCCTGATCGATCGCCCGATTATCCAGTACATTGTGGAGGAGATAGTTCGCTCGGATATCAGAGATATCCTTATTATTACCAGCCATGGCAAGCGAGCTATCGAGGATCACTTCGACCGCTGCGTGGAATTGGAGTATTACTTAGAGCAGCGCGGCAAGCTGGACTGGTTGGAGGAAATCAAGCATATAGCCACCATGGCTAATATTTACTACGTGCGGCAACAGGAGCCCCTGGGATTGGGCCACGCGGTGCTGTGCGCTCAGAGTTTCGTGGGTGAAGATCCTTTCGCAGTAGTGTTGGGTGATGATGTGGTGGAAGCTTCTCCACCGTGCCTGGCTCAGATGCTGGAGCTTTATGAGGAAGTTCAAGCGCCGGTGGTGGCGGTGGAGCGGGTGGCTCTGAGTGAGGTTTCCAAATATGGCATTATAGACGGAGAGGAGATCCGGTCCCGTGTATTCGCGGTGCGCGATCTCGTTGAGAAACCCTCTCCGGAGCAGGCTCCTTCGCGTTGGGGAGTGGCTGGACGCTATATATTGACCCCGCGCATCTTCGGTATCTTACGCGAAACCCCTCCCGGAGCGGGGGGAGAGATTCAGCTTACCGATGCCCTAAGGGTGCTGGCTAAGGAGGACCAGCTGTTTGCTTACGCCTTTTCCGGCCGCCGCTACGATGCCGGTGATAAACTGGGTTACCTTAAAGCTACGGTGGAGCTGGCCCTAACGCGAGAAGACTTGGGGCCCGACTTTAGGGTTTATCTGCGCTCGCTGGTAGATAAATTTTAGCTTTGCGGCGCTTTTCTAAGATGGGCTGGGGAGACGGGAGCGGACAGCTTCCGACCCCCTGTTGTTTCTTTCTCGGACTCTACCTTCCTTTTTGTCTCGGTATAGACCAGCAGCAGTGGGTAAAGCTTAATTTACAGAAAGTTTCTCGCGTTGAGGAGTTGCGGAGGTATGAACCCCTTTCTGGAGATTCTGTTACGCGCGGTGGGAGCCTTTCTGGGAGTGCTATTTATTACCAGAATGGTGGGAAAATCTCAGGTGGGGCAGTTGACCATCTCCGATTATGTCAATGGCATTGTTATCGGTTCCATCGCTGCTTGCTTGGCCACCGATATTAAGGAAAACCCGCTCTATTACATTTTCGGTTTGGCTATTTTCGCTGCTCTTACCATCCTGGTGCAGCATCTGAGTCTGGTCTACCGCCCGGCCCGCAAATTCTTGCTGGACGAGCCCACTGTGGTGGTGCATAACGGCCAAATTTTGGAGCGTAACATGGCAAGGATGCGCTATAATGTGGACGATCTCACTTCGCAACTGCGGGAGAAAGGCTTTTTTAACCTGACCGATATCGAGTTCGCAATTGTGGAACCTAACGGAGCTCTGAGCGTGCTGCCCAAGTCGCAGAAGCGCCCGGTGACACCGGAGGATTTAGGTCTGCCCACCAGCTACGAAGGAGTCCCCTCAGAGCTCGTGGTGGATGGGCAGGTAATCTACCAGAATCTGGTGCAAAACCACTTAACAGAAGAGTGGCTGTTGCGGGAGCTGGAGAGGCAAGGGGTAAAGTCCTTGCAGGAAGTGCTATACGCTGCCCTCGATACCCAGGGCAAGCTTTATGTGGACCGGCGCCAAGATCGTCTGGCACATCTAACCGATGTTACCGACAAGTTACCGGGGCAGAGCGGGCAATAAAACAAGGGGGGACAGGCTTTGCGAATTAAGTTTGGTACCGACGGTTGGCGAGGGATTATCGCTCGTGACTTCACTTTCGCTGGGGTGGAGCGAGTGGCTACGGCCATAGCTGCTTACTTGCGGGAAGAGGGGCTGGCACCGCGCGGGGCGGTGGTAGGGTACGATAATCGTTTTCTGGCCGACCGCTTTGCCCAGGCAGTGGCAGAAGTGCTGCGTCGCTGGGGTATTTCGGTGTACTTTCCCGAGCGCCCGGTGCCGACTCCGTTGGTAGCTTTCGGCATCCGCCACTATCGCGCGGGAGGCGCAGTAGTGATAACGGCCAGCCATAATCCCCCTGAGTATTGCGGCATCAAATTTATACCTGAGTACGCAGGCCCCGCCCTCCCCGATGTCACTGAGCGTATTGAGTTCTTACTGGAATCTGAGCCGCGGCCGGAGTCCTCGCTTCGAGGTGAGCTCTATCCCTTCAGTCCTCAGGAAGATTATTTCGCCCACCTGGCGCGTCTGGTGGAAGGTGACAAAATAGGTGGCGCCGCCCTCAAAGTAGTGGTCGACCCTATGTTCGGTGCGGGTATAGGCTATCTGGAGGAGATGCTGAGGCGTTATGGCGCGGAGGTGACCGCCATTCGCAATTGGCGCGATCCCCTTTTCGGCGGCGGCTTGCCGGATCCTGTGCCCTCCCGTTTGCAAGAACTGGTGGAGAAGGTGGGGGAAAAGAGAGCTCACCTGGGCTTGGCCCTGGACGGAGATGCTGACCGGCTAGGGGTTATTAGCCAGGAAGGAAGGTATGTGACGCCTAACCAGGTTCTTGCTCTTCTATGCTATTATCTCTACGCCTACCGGGGCTGGCACGGGCCGGTGGCGCGCACGGTAGCCACTACCCACTTGGTGGATCGCGTCGCTCACGCTTTCGGCGCGGAGGTGAAAGAAACGCCAGTGGGATTCAAGTACTTGGGGCGGTTGCTACGTGAGGAAGGATGCATCTGCGCGGGGGAGGAAAGTGGGGGCCTATCGGTGCGAGGGCATGTACCAGAGAAGGATGGCATCTTGGCGGGACTCCTGGTAGCCGAGATGGCAGCGGCGCGGGGAGGGTCATTGTTACGCCTTTGGGAGGAGCTCGTAGAGCGGTTTGGCGAATTGGTGAGCCAAAGACGGGACTACCTCACCACGGAGGAAGAGAAAAAACGCATCATGCATTTTCTGCAGCGCTGGCCGGAAAAAAGTGAGTTGGCGGGACAGGAGGTGGTTAAAAGAACCACTATCGATGGAGTTAAGGTGGTGCTGGCGGACGGTTCCTGGATTTTGGTCCGGCCCTCAGGTACCGAACCGGTTTTCCGGGTGTACGCCGAAGCGGCTAGCGAAGCGAAGGTTGAACGCTTGCACACCACGGTAAAGATGGAGTTGGGGATAGAAAGTGACGACCGGCCGCCTGGTTTTTAAAGCCACGCTACTAATCGCGTTCTTTAGTTTGCTAGCCCGCTTGCTAGGCTTTCTCCGCGACGTGGTGATAGCTCACCTTTACGGGGCATCGGCTGCCACCGATGCCTACCTGGTGGCCTTCACCGTGCCTAACGTTCTGCTGGCGATTGTTACGGGAGCTTTGGCTACGGTGGTGGTCCCGGTTTTCGCCGAGTACGCGGCCGACGAGCGACGGGAAGAAGGCTGGCGCGTATTCAACTGGGTATTTAACCTGGTCACGCTAGCCTTACTCTTGACCTGGTTGGTATCCTATCCCCTGGCTTCCCGACTGGTCTTCTGGCTGGCTCCCGGGCTCCCCCCGGAAACCATGGAACTGGCTATAAAACTAACCCGAATTATGTTACCGGTCCTTTTATTTTTTGGTTGGGCTAATTATTTCAACGGTCTCTTGAATGCCAACCAGATTTTCGGGCTCCCAGCGGCCAGCGTGGCGGTTAACAACGCGGTGATCATTGTCGCCGCCCTTACGCTGGGAGCGGTTTTTGGTATTGAGGGGTTGGCTTGGGGCACAGTATTGGGTATGGTGGCGGCAGCGCTTATCCAAATACCAGCTTTATGGCGGCTTGGATTTCGCTGGCGTCCGGAGCTCAACTGGCGTCATCCAGGGGTGAAAAAGGTTTTTGTCCTGCTTTTGCCGGTGGCGGTGGGGGTCTCCATTAACCAAGCCTACGTTATCATCGACCGCATCCTGGCTTCGGGCATGGCTGAGGGCAGCATTTCCGCTTTGAACTTCGCCAATAAGCTGGTGCAGTTGCCTATAGGTCTTTTCATCTTGGCCCTGGGTACAGCCGTTTTTCCCACTTTAACTCACCGGGCTGCTGAGGGGCAGCACGAAGAAGTGGCCTGGTTGTTGGATCGCACTCTGCGTTTTAACCTGCTGCTCACTCTACCGGCAGCTGTGGGACTTATAGTGCTGCGGCATCCCATCGTCGCTTTTCTTTTTCAACGAGGAGCTTTCGACGCTCGGGCCACGGCTATGACAGCTGCAGCTCTGCTTTGTTACTCGGTGGGAATGGTGAGTTACGCGGCCAATATCCTGCTCACCCGAGGTTTCTACGCCTTGCACGATACCAGGACTCCGGTAAAGCTCACCTTGATTACGGTGATAGTTAATCTGGTTTTAAGTCTCATTCTCATGCATCCCCTGCAGCACGCCGGGTTGGCTTTGGCCAACTCGCTAGCCGCGTGGGTGAACACCTGGATGCTGTATCGCTCTTTGTCCGCGCGTTTGCCGACTTTATACCGGGCTAAGGATTGGATTCCTTTTTCCCTGCGCTCGTCGCTGGCTTGCGCCTTGCTGGCTCTTAGTTCCTGGGGCATTTACCGTTTCACTGGGGGCTTGCTTCCCGCTGGCTTTTGGGGCGAGGGCATACGCTTGGGAGCTGCCATTGCTGGGGGAGGAGGGCTTTATGCCTTTTTGCTTTACTTGCTGGGATTTGAGGAGTGGCGCTCGTTTTGGCGCCTGGGCAACGAGCTTTGCCGTGTCCGCTTGCTCAACCGTAACCTTTGAGTCTGTGGGCGCATAGTCTGAGAGGGCGGGGGTGGTGAGTGGTGTTTAAGATTTCCGATCTTACCCGCCGGCAATTTATCAACGTTCCCAACGGGCGGCGTTTGGGTGCCATTAAGGATGTGCATGTGGACGAAAAAGGCACAATTACCGCGGTGGTGCTGCGGAGTAGCAAGAGAATTCTAGGGATTATCCCGTGGGGTAAAGATGTGGTTATACCTTGGAGCCAGGTGAAAAAGATCGGGATCGATGCTGTGTTGGTGGAGGCGGAGGAGGCTTAGAGGCGGGAACCTCGGCTCCCGCCACTTATCCTTTTAGAAAGCTTGCCTCGCCGCCGAAGACCGGCAGGTAAGATCTCATCACGCTCCAGGAAACTTCTTAAGTCAGCGGGTTTCTAAGAACTTATCCAGCCCCGCCAGTTTCTCCTTGGCGCGCTTTAGCTTCTCCTCGGGCTTTTCTATCTCGGCTTTTGGAAAGGCGTTTTTGACCTGCCCTTTCTGCTCCGCCGTTGCGGCTCCTTGGCGCCGGCGGGCCTTGGGAAAGAACTTCCGGTAAAGCTCTTTGACGGTTTCTCCCGGCTCCTTGCCCCGCTTCAGGGTCTGGCAGGTGGTGCGCGCTTGTAACCGGCGCATCAAGGGGATGAGCCTTCCTCTGTCTGCCTCGGCCAGATACATCTGCCGCCCTCACCATTTTCCGTTACTCTTACTCTGTAGTTCTTCGGGTTAGAACTTGCCAGCCGACGCCTAGGGCGGTTGGAGATTGCCCTTGGTTTCATATGTGATTTATGATAATATGCTAATATAATCATATAAGAAAGGAGGCGGGAGAGGTGGAGGAGAGGAGGCTGGAGTTGGTAGCTGAGTTGCTGCGGGCTCTAGGCCATCCGTTGCGGCTCAAGATCCTCGATTTTCTGGGGGAGAGAGAGCGCTGCGTCTGCGAGATCATCCCGGCGGTGGGAGCGGAGCAGTCAGCTGTTTCCAAGCACCTGGCGGTGTTGCGCCAGGTGGGAATCCTTGAAGCCCGAAAAGAGGGTTTGAAGGTGCTCTACCGCGTCCGAGATCCGGCAATCCTCAACCTTTACAACCTGGCACAAGAATTTGTGGCGTGTCGTCTCGGGGAGCTGGCCAAAGTGGCTATGAGTTTCCAAAAGCCGCCTGAGGAATAAGAGGCAATCAAAGTGTTGAAAAAGGGGAGGAAAGAAAAGTGCAATATCTGATCTATTTTCTAGTGGGGATTCCCGCAGGCATTATCGGTGGGCTCTTAGGTACCGGCGGCTGCGTGCTGATGATGCCGGTGGTCCGCTTCGGCTTCCACTACGCCCCCGCCATAGCGGTGGGGACCACGTTGTCGGCCGTGGTTTTCACTGCGGCTTCTGGAGCTTATCAGCACTTCAAGATGAAAAATGTGGACAGTGGCACGGCATCTATAGTCGGCTACAGCGGTGTTTTAGGGGTTATACTGGGGAGCATCGTTTTCGGCTACCTGGAGCGTTACGGGAGCCTGATCGACTTAATCGTAGGCTTAGCCTTTATTCTCCCGGCGGTGCGGATGCTTTACGAAGGGTTAATGGCTATACCTCGCAAGGCGAAGGCGGCTGGGCCGGAGGCTCTGCTCCGCGTTCAAGAGGCGGGCAAAGAAGCGGGAACGAGTTCTACCAGAGCAGCTGTACAATTGCCTGGCTCGCCTCTGGCCAAGAGCGTTCTGGGCTCGGTAATCGGTTTCCTCACAGGGATTATCGGTCTCGGTGGCGGTTACGCTTTGGTTCCTTCGTTTATCTACATCTTGAAGGGGCCGATGAAGCTGGCCATCGGCACCAGCATGGCCTCCTTCATCTGGATGGCACTGGTCGGGGCCATTTTTAAGCTTTACCAGCATGTGGTGGACATCCCGACGGCCATTTGCCTCGGCATCGGTGCCGTGATCGGAGCGCTTTACGGGGCGAAGCTGGTGGCCCGGGTGAAGACGGCGACTTTGAAGGCGCTTTTCGGCGTAATCTTTGTCTACGTGGCGCTCAAGTACATCTTGATCTACTTCGGCGTTGCCATTTAGTCAGGGCTATGGACGGGTGGAGACCGGTAGCGGGAGAACTTGGGTAGCAATTTGGG